>NZ_JBFHGL010000004.1 GCF_041583195.1 Sulfurimonas sp. | reverse complement strand
TAATCATGTTTTTAACATAATCCGCGTGACCTGGACAGTCAACGTGTGCATAGTGACGAGAATCAGTCTCATACTCAACGTGTGAAGTAGCGATAGTAATACCACGCTCTCTTTCTTCTGGTGCGTTATCGATTTGATCATAATCCATAAATTTCGCATCATTTTTAACTGCAAGTACTGCTGTAATAGCTGCTGTTAAAGTAGTTTTACCGTGGTCAACGTGACCAATAGTACCAATGTTTACGTGCGGCTTCGTACGTTCAAACTTTTCTTTTGCCATAGTGTCCTCCGACTTAATTTGTGAATAGAAATGGAATTATACCCAAAAATTATTCAATTATTGCTTAAACTTAACTTTTATTACTTTGTGGTGCTCACGATGGGAATTGAACCCATGGCCTCTTCCTTACCAAGAAAGTGCTCTACCCCTGAGCCACGAGAGCTACAAGCAATAATTGCATAATTTTTATTTTCTAAAAAAACAATACTAATTTGTAAATATTAAAATATGATTAGATAAAAGCTATATAGATATTTATATACTATATTATATATGAAGTTAATTAATGAAAATTATACTTCAGCTTCCAGAGTTTCTATAACTTAATAGTGGAGCGGGTGAAGGGATTCGAACCCTCGACAGCCTGCTTGGAAGGCAGGAACTCTAGCCACTGAGTTACACCCGCGTCAGTTATAGAAAAGTGGTGGTGAGAAGAGGAGTCGAACCTCTGAACCCATAGGGAGCAGATTTACAGTCTGCCGTCGTTGGCCACTTGACTATCTCACCATCTTTTATTCTGGTCTAACACTGTTTCTAATATTCTATTTCAATGGTGCTGCCACGAGGATTTGAACCCCGGGCCTGCTGATTACAAATCAGCTGCTCTAGCCAACTGAGCTATGGCAGCAACGAAATTGAGCCAGAATTATAGTCGAAAATATTTTCAATGTCAAGAGTTTTTTGCTAAAATTTTATAAAATCTTCATCCTTAAGTATTTTAGGGCAAAACTCAGTACTCAAATCCCCTATTTCTTTAGCAATTGTATTAAGAAATGCAGGTTTTATATGATTTATAAATATACTTATATCGTCACGTTTTAAATTTTTAAACGACTCAAAAAGAAATTTTGGTGTTAAATGCTTAGAAGTTATTGCCAAATGTTCCATAGTTGATGGAAATGAACATTCAAATACAACAGATTTTATATCTTTTCTTGAGTTTATTATTTTATATATATTAGTCATATCAAATGTATCGGCTGTAATAAGTACAGATGAATCATCTTTTTTAAATATATATCCGCATGATGGAACAGTATGATCCGTTGCAAATGCTTCTATATATTCACCATCACCTATTTCGTAAGCTTTACCAAGTTCTATCTCTTTATATTGTATTGCCATCATTTGGGAATGTACCAAAGGTATTTTAGAAAAGTCTGGCCAAATGTTATTATTTAAGAAATGTTCTTTTAAAACATTAAGTGTCTCTGGCAGTCCTATTATGTTTAATGTTTTTGTACGTTCTGAAAAATAGTTATCCAATATGTATGCAATATCGCTTATATGATCAAGGTGTGAATGGGTAAGCCAAATGTTTTCTATATATATAGAATCATCTTTTAGAGGTCTTAAAAGATTTCCTGCATCTATAACATTGCTTCTATTTAGTAAAAATGCACTTGTTCCAAAACCGGGAGCTTTTGTTCCATAAGCTCCAAGGACTTGTATCTGGTTTGCACTCTCTTGAACCTCTTTGACCTCTTCTTTATATGTATCTTTAAAGTTATCTCTTACTTCCAGTATACTTTCTAAATTTTCAAAAAATAGATCGATGAGCTTTGGATCAAACTGTTTTCCGCTCTCTTCTTTAAAGAGATTAAATATCCTTTCATCTTCCCATGCTTTTTTATAAACTCTATCAGACCCAAGTGCATCAAATACATCTGCTATTGCAGTTATTCTACCGTAAATATGAATGTCTTCTGCTGCGATTCCTCTTGGGTATCCAGTTCCATCCCATTTTTCATGATGCTCATAAGCAACAATAGAAGCTGCTTTTAAAAGTTTGCGTTCAGAGTTTTTAACCATGTTATAACCAAGTTCAGCATGAGTCTCCATAATCTTACGCTCATCTGCATCAAAACGTCCTGGCTTTTTTAAAATTGCATCTGGTATAGCTATTTTGCCTATATCGTGCATAGGTGAAGCCTGTTTTAAAAGTTCAGCTTCATCTTGATCTAGACCATATGCAAGTGCTAGTATTTTTGAATACTCTGCAACACGCTTTACATGGTTACCTGTCTCTTTAGACCTTGATTCACCAATAGCACCCATTGTAAAAACAACTTCACGTTGTGTATCTTCTATCTCTTCTGTTAGTTTTGCAGATACAAGAGTCTCAGCTGCATATGTAGATGCCAGCATAAGTCTTTCCATATCTCTTTTTTCAAAAATACCTTCTTCACCTTGATGATTGATCACTTGAAAAGCACCTATAATATTATCATCCCTGTCAAACATAGGTATTACCATCATACTTTTTGTACGGTAACCTGTTTTTTTATCTATTTCACGGTTAAAACGCTCGTCTTTATATACATCATCTAAGATAATTTTCTCACCTGTTGTAATTGTATGACCTACAAGTCCTGAATCTATAGGAAGCTCTATTGCATCCATACCGTGAGCAACTTTGGTCCATATAGTTTTTTTATCATCACTAACAACCCATACTGTACATCTGTCAGAAGATGTAAGTGCACGCCCCATATCTGCCAAAACCATAATAATTTCATCATAATCACGCAAAGAAGTCACTTCAGTTAAATAAATAAATATAAGTTCTAATGTCTCTGTTGCATCTAGTGCTCTAGAAGTTTTCATAATTATTCCTATTTTGTAGTCATCTTGTGTACACCCCAAGGATGTTTATTTTTAACTTGTTCTAAAAAGTAACTAGACACTGAATCGTTAAACTCTTCAACTAATTTTGCCAATAAATATTCAGCCTTAGCAAAGTCATTGTCTTTATAAACTTTCATTGCATCATCATACAAAGATTTAAGTTTTAAATTTCTGTCTGTTTTTGCCATAAGTTCATATAAAAGGACTGCTTCATCTTTACCTTTTACTTTTACAGGTTCAATCTCTCTATATAAGAATTCATTAGTTAATCTATTTACCGTAAACTCAGTTATTAAGATCTCAATTCCGTAGTTTTTAGTAAGACCCTCTACACGTGAAGCAAGATTCACCCCATCACCAATAACCGTATAATCTTTTTTCGCATCTGAGCCTATGTTTCCGACAATAACCTCAGCTGTATTGATCCCTATTCCTATTCTTATCTGTGGAATATTTTCAGATTCAAGTTCTTTATTAAGGATGTTTAAACGCTCAATCATAGACAGGGCACTTAAACACGAAGCGTCTGCGTGCTTCTCTACATCAACAGGTGCATTATAAAAAGCCATAACAGCATCACCTATATACTTATCAAGCATACCGCCGTTTTCAAGTACAGACTGTGTCATAGGTGTAAAATATCTGTTTAGTACTTCAATAAGAGCTTCTGGTTCCATAGATTCAGAAAGAGTAGTAAAACCTCTAATATCGCTAAATAAAATTGAGAGCTCTTTTTTCTCACCACCCAGTTTTAATGAATCAGGGTGCTCTATAAGCTGATTCAACAGATCACCTGAAAGATATGACGAGAAAGTATCTGTTAAGAACTTAGAGTTTTTCTCTTGAAGGTTAAATGCTATAGATTCAACTGCAGCAACGGATAATAGTAGGGCAATTAAAGGGAAGAACATATCTATATATACCATCTGAGATACAAAAAGATATCTTACTAATATATATGTAATAAGATAGACTGCAAAATTTATGCTAACTCTTGTAATGATCTTTTTAAACAGGATCATCCAAACAAGTGGTGTCAGTACCATAAAAAATATTAGAAGTGTAGTTATATTCTTAGGCTCTACTATAATATGATCTTGTAATAAGTTAGATATAAATGTATAGTGAAGCAGTGGTCCTGGGATTGAGCCGATTGGCGTAGTTACAATATCGCCTGCACCAACATCAGTAATACCAAGTATTACTATCTTACCTTCAAAATATTCAGGCTTGACCTTTTGGTTTGCTACATCTAAAAAAGAAACTATGTCATACTGTTCTATATTATAATAGTTTAATCTGACAAAACCTTTTTCATCAAGTCCTATAACTTTTCCATTTATTTCTACTTTATCTTTAGAAAATCTGTAGATATCCTTATTTAACTTTATTCTTAAACCCTGAATAGCTAAAGATGGGTATAGCAAATTTTTAAAATAAACAGCTATCGGATATGAGCGAAGCAGATGATCAGCTTCTGCCAATGTTGAGAAGCTTCCACTTAGGGTACATGCTTCTAATATAGGGTAAATATTCATCTCTGCAAATGGAGCAGGCACAAAGCTAGGATTGCCGTTTTCAGATATTTGAGCTTGAAGCATATCAAGTGATGAGTCTGTCAAAATCTCCAGTTCACTCTCACCTATATCCTGAGTAGCGTTGTGTCTTAAAAAAAATCCACATACACTATTATTTAAAGAGCTTATCGTCTCTGCCAAAGCTGAGTCTTGCTCTTTGGTTGTAGGTTCAGAGAAGATCATATCCATTAACACTACATCAGCTTGGTTTAGATTACTCATACCCTCTGCAAGCACTTCTCTATTCCAAGGCCATCTTCCAAACTTATTTACACTTGGTTCATCGATAGCTACAAAAACAACATTTTTTGATATCTCTTTTTTTTGAAGATCAAAATTAACATCATTAAATCTTAAAGAAAAACTCTCAAAGGGTTCAACTTTATATACTTGCAATAAAACAGTAACTACTAATATAGGTACTAGTACCGCTAAATATATTAGCTTATCTTTCATTTGTTAGTGTTCCACTACACTCTTATCATCAGAAGGCATTTTTTCCGATTCTTCTTTTGCTTTTTCGAAAGACTCGTTGATCATCTTTTCATAAGCTTCGAACTCAGCATCCATTTTCTCTTTGAACTTACTCTCTTTTACAACATTATCCGCAAAAGACACAACATTACCCGCTTCTAGGTCAAACTCTTTAGTTAGTTCAGGCTTTGGATCTGTAAGACCTTTTTTAAACTTTTCATATTCACTCATCTGATCTTCTACAAATGATTTATACTTAGCCATCATCTCTTTTCTGTAAAGTTTAAACTCTTCTTTTAAACTTTTAATTCCTACAAGTCCCTCTTTTAGTGCTACAGACTCATTATCTTTTTCTGCACTTACCGTAAATGTAGTCCCTTTGATACCGATGATTGCAAAAGGTGTTTTAATTTTCAGAGAGTTTTTGGCATCACGTGATGTTATTTTATAAAATACTTTTCCACCAGTTTGTTCTAGTGAATTATTTGCGGCAAAATGTATAGATGAACTTTTATCAAGGACTACACTTGAACCGTCTACTAAGTTAATTACAGCCATACCTTTACTTGATGTAGTTACAAGATCACCCTCTTTAATCTCTTGACTTAGTTTGACTTTTGATTTTTTAAAAGAACCCTCACTTTTTACCTTAACGCTTCCAACAACCTTAGATACACTACCTACAACTGCAGCGTTTAATGAAGCAGTAAATAAAAAGATTAAAGTTAAAATCATTGTTTTCATACTATACTCCCAATGTTAATTTAATGCATTATATCATTTAAAATTAGTTTTGTTAATAAATAAACACAAAAAGGTAGATTTATGTTAAAAGTTTTATTCTCTCCTTCTGAAGGGAAAAAAAGCGGTGGGGAGAGTTCAAAATCTGAACTTCTAGGAGCGGACAGTGCCAGAGATGAAATACTAAAAACTTACAACTATATAGTAAAGTCAAAGGATGAGGATTCGATCAAAGAGTTATTCGGATTTAAAAAGTTCTCAGACTGTGCACCTTACATGGTAGATATTTTTAATTCAGAAGTTATGGAAGCTATTGAGCGCTATCAAGGTGTAGCGTATGATTATTTAGAATATGAAAAACTTCCTTGTGATGCACAAGAATATATAAAGAAAAATACTATTATTTTCTCAAATCTTTATGGTCCGATCTATGCAGGAGATAAAATTGCAAACTATAAAGTTAAGCAGGGTAATTCTATAGGCGGAATAGAGCCTGACAAATTTTACAAAGACAGATTTTCATATCAGCTTGATCTTCTGCTTTCAAGCGATGATATTTTAGATCTTCGTGCCGGATATTATGACAAATTTTATAAACCAAACAAAGCATATACTACGCTAAAGTTTTTAAAAGGCGGAAAAGTTGTAAGCCACTGGGCTAAAGCTTACAGAGGACTGGTACTAAAGACAATAGCAAATGCAAATGTTCAAAACATAGATGATTTTAAAAAACTAGAGATTGAAGGTCTGCATATACATGAGATAAAAACAATTAAGAATAAAACAGAGATAGTATATAATATCAGTGAGTAAAACAAAAGGTATATTTGTGAATATGTTTAGACTATTTTTTATTATTTCAATCACACTCTTTTTTAGCGGATGTGCTCAAAAAGTATATATACAGGCACTTATTCCAGCCAATGTCACGGATATGGCAAATAATAAAAAAGTAGCTGTTGGAGAATTCAAAAATGACTCAACAGGTTTAAGTACAAAAGTAGAATCAAATATAGCTTCTTACATGCTTAATGGAAAAAAATATTTTGAAGTTCTAAACAGAAAAAACATAGATCAGATCATAAAAGAGCAAAAACTTCAATCAAGCGATCTTATAGATGAAAAAACAGCTATCAGGGTTGGAAAGATTGTAGGCGCACAGGCTATCATAAATGGCCAAGAAACATCTTCAAGCGCTAAAGAGGGAAAATACAAAGAAAAAAGAAAGCGCTGTAAAAAATACTCAAAAGAGAAAAAAGAGTGTGTAAAGTATGAATACTATACAGTAACCTGTCATACTACAGATGCAACGCTTTCTGCAAATATAAATATTTTGGCACTTGAAAGCGCTTCTGTTATACACAGTGATTATTTTACAAAAAGATACAAAGCCAATTCTTGTAAAAACTATGGCGATATTTTAAACTCTGTTCAGGCACTTCAAAGCCTTTCTAAAACTATTGCATATGAGTTTGTCTCTCAGCTTGCCCCAAAATATGTTCACTTTAGAGTTACACTTTTAGATGATATTGATCTTGATGCATCAGATGAACAAGAGAAAAAACTTGAAAATGCTTTGAAATATATAGAAGCAAAGAGAATGGATAAAGCAGAACTTATTTTAAGTGATCTTTTAGATGAGTTTGAAGGTCAAAGTTATGTTGTAGCTTACAATTTAGCTGTAGTTAAAGAAGCTTTTGGAAAATACCAAGAAGCAAAAAACCTTTACGACCTCTCTGATGAGATCGCAAATGAACCAATAGATGAGATCAATGCAGCCGTGATCAGAATCAAAAAAATTATAAAAGACAAAAATGAAGCAAAAAGGCAGATAGATGCAAGCTAAAATATCTTATATATTTTTAATATCTATAGCTATTTTATTTAGTGGTTGTCTAAATAAAAAACCATCAGTAAAAAAAGTCCAAACCCCTACATGGGTTAAAACTATGCCAAAAGACAATACCAAATTTACATATGGTGTAGGTATATCCAAAACAAGGGAAGATGCCCTAAAAGAAGCACTAAATGATGTAGTCTCAAAGTTCGGTGTAAAGGTAAAATCTAGTTTTACAAACAAAGAAATAGTTGATGGCTACTACTCCAAAAGCATTAGTTCAAGTAACATAGAAGCAAGTGTCGAGAAAATAAAAGTAACAAACTACAATGTTGAAAAGTCAGCAAGAATTTCTTACAAAGAATATGCTGTTTTAATAAAGGTTGATAATGAAAAGTTTTTTAACACACTGTTAAAAGATATAACACAACTTGAAAAATATATTGAATCCGAACTTGAAAAAACAGCCGCTGTAGATATTATAAGCAGATACAATATAAATAAAGCTATGTTAAAAGAGTGCGACAGACTTTTATCAAACTCTCTTGTAGCATACGAGTTAAACAATAATTTTGAAAAAAACAGATATTTTAATTTCGTATCTGACGTGAAAGAGAACTATTACAATGTGGCAAGTAGTCTTAGATTTTATGTTTATGGAGATAAAAACTCCCAAAATTTTCTAAAAGTAATCAAACAACAGCTTATAGATAGCGGTTTTAATGTTGCTGATAAAAACAATGTAAACGTTATTAACGTAAAACTATCTACGAGTGACAACCACTCATCTAAACAGCAGATAGTTTCAATAAAATTAAATATGAGAGTAACTGATGGCTTGGTAACACTCGGCTCAAGGTCTTTTGTTTTAAAAGAGAGATATAAAAATTCTAAAGAGAGTATATACAATACTGCATCTGTACACTTTGAGCAGGATGTTGAGAAAAATACAATAGAAAATATTTTAGGAATTGGTATAAATAATTGAAAGATTCAGAAGAATACAAAAAGAAAAAAAAGTTTTTTGACAGTGTAATAACACTTTATGGAAGAAATGTAGTTGTTGAAGTTTTAGAAGATATGAATGTAGAGGTTCATAAACTTCACATGTCCGAATCAAACCAAATAGACAACACTATAAAAAAGATAAATGCACTTGCAAAGACAAGAAAAGTTGAAGTTGTAATGCACGATAAAAAGTCACTATCACGCATCTCTAAAAACTCTAAACAGGATCAGGGTGTTGCAATAGACATCGTAGCTAAAACTTACAAAAGTGCCGATGAGATAAAAGAGATGAAAAGCTATAAACTAATAGCACTTGATGGTATACAAAACCCTCAAAACTTAGGTATGATTATCCGCTCGTGTGCGGCTGGATACGTTGATGGAATCATACTTCCTAAAAAATCAAGTGCAAAGATTTCACCACTTGTTATGAAAGCAAGTGCAGGGACACTTTTTAAACTTCCAATATATTATTGCAACGCTTTAGAAGATCTATTTGGTGACTTGGATGCAGATATATATACTCTAAGTTCACACGCTAAAAGCTCCATATATGATGTGAGTCTAGTTGAGAAAAGTATATTTGTTTTAGGAAATGAGAGTGAGGGTGTAAGCAAAGAGGTAGAAAAACTTTGTACCCAGAGCATAAGCATTCCTATGCAACGTGGAGTTGAATCGCTAAATGTTGCAGTTACTGCTTCACTTATAGCATTTATGAGGTAAATAATGATAAAAACACCACATCTTAGTGCCGATGGGATCATCAAATTATACGACAAGAATGAAAACTATCAAGGTCTAATCCTAATCCAAAGACTAAATCCTCCACACGGTTTGGCACTCCCAGGTGGATTTGTAGATATCGGTGAGAGTGTTGAAGATGCTCTAGTTCGTGAGATGAAAGAAGAAGTAAATTTGGATGTAGAGATCGAGAGCCTACTTGGAATATACTCAGACCCTAAACGCGATCCGAGATTTCACACGGCAACTGCAGTTTATGTATGTAAAGCTTATTGCACTCCAAGGTCAGGTGATGATGCAAAAGAAGTTTTTATATACAAAGATGATGAACTTCCGTTTGACAAGCTTGTCTTTGATCATGAGAAGATACTCAAGGATTATTTATCTGTTCTATAATCCATTAACCTTTATGAACTTTACGGTTTTAATTTTTTGAACACTTTATTGGACACAAAAATTTAATATTAGATTATTGTGTTCCAAAAGTAATGAGTTTAGAGATTTAACGTCTAATTCAATGGTACATGAACACCATTATTACAAAGCAAAAGTAACTTAAAACCAAGAATTCCAGACGTTATATGCATCCATAGCAATTTCTTATTATATTAATTTTTCTCTATACTTTGATACCATTTTTAAGTAATAGAGCTCTTTCTTTAATAATTGGTGATATCCTATCACTCGCCTCTCCAACTCTCATAGCTACATACATAGTTCCGCTCTTGTTATTAAACTGTTTATCGAGAAGATAACTATTCAGTTTTATTGTTTCATCTTGCGTCTTTAACCACAATCTTTGACTAACTTTTAAATTTGATTTTCCTTGCTTATCCAGACTTTGATAAAGCAACTTATAGTATCTATTTAACTCTTTATCCCACAATTTTGTTTGGACAAAGCATCTCACCGACAAAGAACCACCAAAGCTATTATCTATACAAGTTTGCACATATGTATTTACATACGTTTCAAATTTCGACACAGATTCAAATTGGTGAAGTTGCTTAAATGAATCTAATGTTTTTGGAACAAATTCATTAGCATATGAGACCAATGGTAAGTAAAGAAAAAAGACGAGTACAACTTTACTCAATGACTATCCTTATTAATATAACGTTTAAAATGAGCCGATGAATTGCCCGTAGTGTACTTTATTGGCTCCAGTGATTTGTTATGAGTGTGCATTGTTTGCAAACTCAACTACCTTTAATAGATACTCTCTTTTTTTCATAGATAATGAGCTATCATTGCTCATTTTCAAAGCAAAATCTCGTACAGATTTGTGTTGTTTGCAATTTGATTTAAATGACCATGTAGCAGCACCTATAATTAGTAATTTAGAAACGTTATCTTTTCCAGGTAACTCTTCACCAGCATATAACAGTATTTTATGTAAATATTTTTTATCACCAGTAGCAAAATAGCTTGCCCACCACATGTCGAGTTTAGTTGGATTTACAGCATTATCATCATTTATAAACTTTGCTAACTTCGATTTTCCTTGAATGATCTCAAGTGCTTGTTTTTTGAAAAATGTGTCTTGAATAGACCAATTGTATTTTTCAGAAATTCGAGCTATCATTAAGGCAACTATAATATCAGTATGTCTTTTTGAAGACTTTAGTTGTTGTTCAAAACTTGATGCTCTTTTTTGAAACTCAATATAATTTTTTTCTGTTGGGTTTAAATAAAAATATGACATTTGTTTGCCAAACTTTTGCATCTCATTAGCATGGCAAAGATTTGCCATAAAGATAACAAATAAAAATATCGCGATTTTTTTCATAAAATACTCCTAATTATTTATTCAACGAACATTATATATGTATTAACTTGATATTAGATAAATAAGTAAACACAAAAAATGTTAATTAAAATGATGTTTTTATATACGAGTAAATATACTTTTCCGAATAGTGTTATTTGTTGAACATTTTTTATATAAATAATTGAAGTTGTTTATTAATTTAAAGTTTATAATTCTATATCTATTCAGAAACTTTGATTAGAGATGGTTGCATCTCTCTTCAAAATCACTTATTCCTCTTCTAGTAACCCTAAATTTTTTCTAACCAGTTTTTTAAACTTTTTCATATCTCTTTTTTCAGTTGTAGGCATAACTTCCATTTTACAAGCATGGACTATATGAGCAAACTCTGGTTTTGAAAATATAGTCTGTCTGTTTCTTGCGAGTTGTATAAGCTGATTTACATCATCTTCAAGTTTTACATCTGCTCTGTCTGTTAAAGCGTCATATACATTAAAAAAAACTCTTCTATCTTCATGTGTCATATTACACGAATCATCTAACATTTTTAGTGCAAGTCTTGCGGCATAGTCGATCTCAATCTCTTCAAAAGTATGAGTTAAAGCCCAGTCATATGCTTTTTTATACATGTTTTCATAATCCATATTGCTTCCTTAAAAATAATATATATTTATATGTACAATATTTATACCGTAGATTAAGACTAGAAGCTTTTCTTAGATAAAACTTTGTAACCAAAATGTCACCATTATGTAACCAAATTTGACATTATAAATCAAAAAATATATACTACTTGGAGTTTATTACAGATGTAATAAATATATAACAACAGGAGTTAGAAATGGCAAAGGTTCTAAAGAAAAAAGCTGTTAAAAAGATCGTAAGAAAAACAGCAAAAAAAGCTGTTAAGAAAAAAGAGCTTAAAGAAGTAGCAAAGAAAGCTACGAAAAAAGTTCTAAAGAAAAAACCTGCTACTAAAAAAGTAGCAAAAAAAGTAGCTAAGAAAGCTGTAAAAAAAGTTAAATAACTATATTTTTAACAGTAACTTATCTAAAAAAGACGTTGGTAAAACTCTTTTAAAGCCACCCAGTAAATGGGTGGCTAAGGTATTATAGTATCTAGGACGAGGTTTTTTAGCTTCAAGTGCATGGACTATGTTTTTTATAACAACATCGCTGTTTTTTGTAAAGATGTCAGTATCTTTACTCTCTTTTCTCTCTAACAACTGAGCTTCATACTCGCTTTTCCACAAACTCTGTTCTAAATCTACATTTTGTCTAAATTTTATAGTTGCGTTTTTTCTAAAATCACTTTTTACAGGACCAGTATTTATAGTACTTACATATATATCGCTGTCCATAAGTTCCAGACGCAAAGTATCGCACAACCCTTCTATTGCATATTTGCTTGCATTGTAGGCTCCACGGAAACGAAGAGAGATTATTCCTAAAACGGAAGAGTGCTGCATAATTCGACCATAACCTTGAGAGCGCATAATTTTTAAAACTTGATATGTAAGCTCATGCAAACCAAAAAGGTTTGTCTC
Source organism: Sulfurimonas sp. (assembly GCF_041583195.1). Classification (NCBI taxonomy): domain Bacteria; kingdom Pseudomonadati; phylum Campylobacterota; class Epsilonproteobacteria; order Campylobacterales; family Sulfurimonadaceae; genus Sulfurimonas; species Sulfurimonas sp. The sequence goes on along the minus strand of NZ_JBFHGL010000004.1, from coordinate 186,516 downwards.
AAACTGCTCTTTAAGAACTGTAGTTGTAATATCTTCTACAGCTCCAGGCTGACCGAATCCAGCATTGTTAAACAGTGCATATAACTCGCCGTCTTCTTTTATAATCAAATCTAGCACTTCTTTTATCTGCTCAGCATCTCTTACATCTAAAAGATATGAGCGTAAACCTTCGGCTTTTAAACGCTCAACATCTTCTTGCTCTCTGGCAGTTGCATAAACTTTGTAACCGTTTTGTTGAAGATAGTGTGCAGTGTCGTAACCTATTCCGCTTGAGCATCCAGTTATTAGTATATTTTTCATTAAGATGTCATTATCTCGTATGGACGTTTGATCTCGCGGATTACCTCATCAACACTCATATTTCTGCTTTTGCGTAAAAACTCTTTGCCATCTAAAAAAATCAATATAGTAGGAATAGCAAAAACTCCAAAGTGCGGTGCTATATCTTCATTTACACTTATATCTACACTCTCAACTTTAAAGTCTTCAAAGTTTGCTTCAAGTGCTTCTAAAAGTTTTGGTTTTAAAGCATGGCATACATTACATGTGGGAGCTGAGAAGTACACCATTACAGCCAGGTTTTCTTTGATCGTTTGTTGTATATTTTCTAATGTTTGCATGGCAAAATTATACAATTAAAATGTTAAAACTTTTGTGTCGTCACTCTTTAGAGATTCAGTCAACATCTCGCCTGTATGTATAGGCTCTATTCCTAACTCTTTTAGCTGATCAGTTATACCGTATTCATCTGAGCAAACTACGCATGTATTAAACTTTACACCTGTATCCATAACTACTTTGACTCTTTCTTGAATCTCTTTATTTTCAGCTATTAGCTTTGCTGATGGTCCCCAAACCATAATAGTAGCCGCGTCCCAATATTTTCTCTCAAGCATCACTGAGCCGTAAAGAAGTATAAGTCTTTTAGCTACGTCTATTTCACCACTTGACCATACTATAAGAAGTTTATCTTGTTTCATCTTTTCTCCAAAAACTAATTAATCTACAATTTATCAGAATGAACTACTCTGTTTCTACCGTTTTCTTTAGCATAATAGAGTGCTTTATCTGCCTGTTTTCTTAAAATATCTGCAATTTGTTTCGTATCATCGTTTGGATTAGGAAATATAGTTGCGACTCCGGCACTAATAGTTATTTTACCAATATTATCAATAGGATTATTCTGAATAGACAGCCTAACTCTTTCTGCTGCAATAATAGATTCTTCTACATCTGTTTTTGGAGGCATTAACAAAATAAACTCTTCCCCACCATAACGACCTATAATATCACTTTTTCTACCTATATCAACTAAAGTATCTGCGACAAACTTTAAAACTTTATCACCTTCATCGTGCCCAAATGTATCATTAACCTTCTTGAAATGATCAACATCAAACATTGCAATACTAATTTTTGAACCTTCCCTCTTTGCAAATTCAATTACCTCTTTGCAACGTTCCTCAAAGCCACGTCTATTGTAAAGTTTTGTTAGGAAATCTCTGTTAGCTCGTTCAGCTAATTGCTGATTAATTTCTTCTAATTGTTTTCTTAGTTCAGTAGCTTCTGTCACATCAACAAAAACACCGACTGCTTCACTTAAATCATTCGTCAGTGCTGTCATACTTGCCAATATCGTGAAATGACTGCCATCTTTTCTAATACACTCTACCTCTTGATTATAGACACCGTTTTCAACTAGCTTTGGATATCCTACCTTTCCATAATAACGATACCCTTCATCACTTGCATAAATAGTTCTTGTGCTTTTTCCAACAAGTTCACCATTGTCATAACCAAACATATTTTCAAATGCACTATTCACCCATGTAAACTTTCTCTTTTTTGTAAAAGCAAATCCTACATTTTCCACTTTTAGTATGGCATTTTGTTTATCAAGTGTCTCTTGTAGAAGTTCTTCTACCTCTTTACGTCTTGTAATATCATAAACAGTTCCAATTGATTTAAGAGCATTTCCTTGCGAGTCAAATTCAGTTTCACACTGTTCCTCTACCCACTTGATCCGTCCATCATCCATAATCAATCTATGAGCGATTTGATACTTCTCTTTAGTAACAATAGAGTTCTCATAAGCACTGGAAACCAGCTCACGATCATCAGGGTGTACAACCTCTATAAAACCTTCATATGATGCAGAAAAATTCTTTTTATTTTTTTCAAATATCTTAAATATTTCATCTGACCAGTACAACTTATTGTTGACTATATCCAACTCCCAAATTCCCAAATTGGCAATCTCCTGTGATTTTTTTAAAAGTTGGTTTATTTTTTCAAGTTCCACTGTTCTTGCTTGAACTTTTTGCTCAAGCTTAGCATTAATATTCTGTTCGTCTAGATTTGCTTTTCCGAGCTTTGCTAAAATATTTACTTGTTTGGCAAAAAACTCTAAAAGGTTTTTTATCTCTTGTTCAGGTATAACTTTTACTTCATCAAGAGCTTTTAAATAGTCTGATGTGTCAAAACCGAATGTTTTAGCTTGATTTATAAAATATTCTCTATCTGGCTCTTCAAAAAGAAACTGTCCGATAAAAAAATTGGCAAGGTGTTTACCGTCTATAATTATTGGAAACGCGACATCAACAAGACCATTTTTACATTTATAAACGTTATATTCTTTTTGTTCACTTAGTCCGTTTGCTAGTGCAGTATCACTCTCTAAACATCTCTGAGATGTTGTCGGTTCAACCCTGTGATAAGCTGTACATATACGTCTCCAGTTTGAAGCGGCAAGTATCTCACCATCTACGTCAAGAATTGCAGTAGCCACTGGATACAGTGGAGCAAAACCATCGAGTAGGTCCTGCAACATTTTAATATCAGCTATTTCTGAAAATTTATAATTCATCTTATATCACACTTCACAAATTATAAAAATGTTCTTTACATTTTCTCTGATAAGAATTTACCTAACTTCTTATCTGTTTTATCTATATGATTAAGTAGCCAGTTTAATAAAAAACTTATAAGTTCATCTTGACCTATCAGGTTACCTGATTTTAAAGAGTCTCTAACCTCAACAACTTTTGCAGAAAAATCTCTGTGTTGTTTCATATGATTCTCAAAGTCTTTTGGAGCCTCACCTTCATAGTTGTACTCCTGCATTAACTCCTCTTCTGTTTCAAAATGGTAAAGTGCATAACTAAGTAGATCCTTCGTTATGTTTTGCAAATTTTCTAAAGAATACTCTTTTGTAAGAAGCTCGTTAGCTTCATTTAGAGTGTTTACTAATATATGGTGTTGTTCATCTATTTCCTCAACACCTGTTTCATAATCTGTACTCCATTTTATTTCCCCTAGCTGACTGCTCATTGTTTAATCCCCTTATCTTCTTTATACTCTATTTCTAATTTATTTATTGCAGATACAAGTTTATTTCTCATAGTTACAATTTTTTCAATACTTTTTTCTCTTTCTTCTTCTGAAGCACCTTTACTTAACTTTTCAATAATTAAACCAACCTCTTTATGTATATTTTTATGAATAGTTTTTAACTCATGAAAGCTTCCATATTTTGAAAAGTGCACTTTCCCGTTATTATGCATCCATTTTCCAAGTCTACACGAATTATATGAAAGCTGTGGAATATTTTTATAGTTGTCTCTACTTATACTGTCTATTACAAGTTCAGCCCAGTATTTATGGTTGCTCTCAGCAAGTAACAGTTCAAAGTCAGCACGTCTAGGAATATTTTTTGTAACAACTTTCCATCTAGGGTCAGATGTAAAATTTTTCATATAAATTAGTGTAGCTTCATAACTCATAGGTTTTGCAATAGTATAGCCTTGAATAGAATCACAACCAAGTTCCAGAAGCATCAGAAGTTGTTCTATATTTTCAGCACCCTCAGCTACAACTTCAATTTGAAAAACTTTAGAGAGTGAAATTATGGCATTTACAATAGCCATATCTTGCGAGTCATGCAGCATATCATCTATAAAACTTCTATCTATTTTAATGGTGTTTACATTGAGCTGTTTCAAGTGTGTTAAAGATGAATAACCGGTTCCAAAATCATCCAAAGCAAAACTAACACCCATACTGTTTAATTCAAACATAGTCTCATTGGTATGAGTTATACTCTCTAAAGCCGTGTTTTCAGTTATTTCAAACTCTATTTGCTTTAAATAAGAAGGGTCTATACCCATATCAGTAACAATGTTTTTAACCTTACCTACAAAGTTAGTTTGTTTAAACTGTTTAGGCGATATATTTACGGACAGATATACATTAATACCTTCTTTTTTTAACTTCTCAACACCTAGTAATGACTCTCTAATAACCCACTCATCAAACTTATACATCAAATCATCATTTTCTATAAGTGGTAAAAACTCACTTGGTGATAGCACTCCAAGAACAGGATGTACCCATCTGGAAAGTACTTCAAAGCTTTCAACTTTTAAATTATGTGCACTAAGTTTTGGTTGATAATAGAGTTGAAATTCACCGTTGTCAATAGCTTTTTCAATCTTCTTTAAAGCTTTGAAATTTGCTTTTACTTTTACATGTTCTTTTGCATCAAAAAAACGAAACTGATTTTTACCGCTGTTTTTAGCTTTATACATTGCTTGATCGGCGTGTCTTATCAGAGTATCATCATCTACATTATCTTCAGGGTATATGGCTACACCGATACTAGCCGAGATAGACTTAATAAGTTTATTTTTAAAATTATACGGAGCTGCTACTGCATTTAGTACTCTTACTAAAACTTTTCCGGCATCTTCAGATGTATCTATATCGCTTAAAACAATTACAAATTCATCCCCTCCAAGTCTTGCAACAGTGTCTTCGGGTCTTATCAGATCTTCTATTCTTCTTGCTACTTCTATTAAAACATAATCTCCTGCATCATGTCCAAGAGTATCGTTTACATCTTTAAAACCATCCAGATCAAGCAGACAAATTGCTACTATATTTTTTTCTCTGCTTTGATTTGCAATAGCACGAGCTATTCTGTCTGTAATAAGGAGTCTATTGGGTAGCTTTGTTAAAGGATCATAATAAGCTATGTTTTTTAAATTTTTTGTGCTGAGTTCAACTGCATATCTTTGCATCTCAGCACTTAAAAAACCTGCACACAGTTTTAGTATATGCTCAACCAACTGTGGGTTTTTAAAAGGTTTTTTACTTATGGCTACAAAAATTCCAACTGGTGCTTGATCTTTATTTGTCAAAGCTATACCGGAGTAAGCTTCTACACCCATACTCTTTATCATTTGATCGTTTGGATAGAGTTTTTGCACATCTTTAGGATGGATTTCATAATCATAAGAGACAACTTTATCACACGGTGTATTTTCCAAGTTGTAACTAAAAGTTGTGATCGGCTTGTCTTTAGCCCAACCGGATATTACATCAACAGCCGTAATGTTATCGTTAATCTTTCCGACAAAAGCATATTCAAATTCAAAGTTTTCAACAACATATCTAGACAAAGCTTCATAATAATCTTCACCTTTTAGTGGTGCATAAGCAGTTATAAACTTTGTCAATGCTTTTAGTAAAACTTCATCACCATGAACTTCACTCAAGTCTATCCCTTTTTTAAATAATATTCACATTATAGTATATTGTATCTAATTATACTTAGATATAATTTCATTATGAGCTCTATAATATACTCCATTATTGCTATTTATATCTTTATCATTATGGGTTACATCTCTAAAATAAGTTTTAAAGAAAAAATAGATGATAAAACAATAACTATTTTAAATGTTTATTTTCTACAGGTTTTTTTAACTTTCTGGGGACTTTTGGTTCGTCCTGTAGATATCACTCTGCTCTATGCACCATCTGTTTACCTGGCAATTGTAGTTGTAGTAATATTGATATCTGCAATACTTGCAAAGTTTTTGTTTGAGAATAAAAAAGAGTACTCAATAGCTACAGTTGCAGCGATCATAGGAAATACTGGGAATCTTGGAATTCCACTAAACATAGCGATCTTTGGTGAGGAGTCTATTCCCTACACAACAGTTGTAAATTTGGTAAATGTTTTTGTTGTTTATACTATGGGGGTTTATTACTATTCACGCGGAACTTATGATGCAAAAACCTCACTTTTAAATATAGTAAAGCTCCCTATACTTTGGGCTGCAATAATTGCAATACTGCTAAGTGTCAACAACTATCAGCCAAGCGAAGTTGTAATGAACATGCTTATGATGGGTGCTTATGCTTCTATGACAATGCAGCTGTTTTTGTTTGGAATATATCTTTACGGAACAAAGATCAAACTAATAAGCAAACGCCTAGTGCTTTGGGTTATGAGTTTTAAATTTCTCATACTTCCTATTGTCACTTTTATAGTCCTTAGCTTTGTTGATCTAGATCCAATGATCAAAGGCATTATTTTTATGGAACTGCTTATGCCTTTAGCTATTGCAAACGTAAACCTTGCTTCACTTTATGACTGTCAGCCACGCATTGTTACGGCACTTGTATTTATATCTTCTATAGCATTTTTGGGAATCATATTTATAGGTGTAGAAGTGCTAAAATGGTTTTAAAACTTTTACTATTTATTGCTACCATTTTCTTTTTAGGATGCTCGGAGAATTCCATCAGCAGAGTGTATGATAAACGCATACTGGATAAGGACATAGAGTGTATGAGGCTTTTGGTTTTTCCACCAAATAAAAATATAGAAAATTCACTCAATGACCTTTATGTTTTTGATCAAAACTGTGAAGTTGACTTGATAGTATCTTACAAAAACTCTATAACATGTAATTCAAACCAAAATGTAGACAAAAAAGCTTACGGTATGCCAAGCAGTTACATAAGATATGAGATAAAAAAAGAAAACAAACTTTACTACAGCTACTATATTGATCTTGATGATGATATAACTAAAAAAGATATTAAAGCGGGTTTTGATAAAATGCTGGATGAATTAAATTTCGCAAAGAGAGAGTAGATGAAGCAACTTGCCATCATAGGTCCTACAGCATCTGGTAAAAGTGATCTTGCCATAAAGATCGCAAAAAAAATCGATGCATATATACTATCTATAGACTCACTCAGCATCTACAAAGAGATAGATATAGTTTCAGCTAAACCTAGCCGTGAAGAACTCTCTGAAGTTAAACATTTTGGCATAGATGAGATATACCCTAATGAACACTTTTCTGTTGATATTTTTATAAAACTTTATCATGATGTAGTTGCCAAATGTAAAGAAGACGGCAAAAACCTTGTTATAGTAGGCGGAACATCTTTTTACTTAAAATCTCTACTGCAAGGCTTATCACCTGTTCCTGAACTTAGTTTAGAAGGTAAAAAAAACGTTAACAGAGCTATGATAGATCTGGAAAGTACATACAACTTTTTAAAACTTCAAGATCCCGAGTATATGAAAAACATATCTGCAAATGACAGCTACCGTATAGAAAAAGCACTGATTATATATGAAGCTTCTAAAACAATTCCAAGTAAATGGTTTGAGCAAAATCCTCCAAAACCGATCATTAAAGATCTTATAATTTTCAACATAGATGTAGAGCGTGATGTTTTAAGACAAAGAATTCAAAAACGCACCTCTAAAATGTTAGATATGGGTCTAATTGATGAAGTGGCATATTTAGAGCAAAAATATACTAGAGAGCCAAACTCTATGGGAGCTATAGGAATAGTTGAAGTACTTGATTATTTAGATGGAAAGATAGATAAAAAAGAGATGTTAGAGCTTATCTCAATCCACACGGCACAACTTGCAAAACGACAACAAACTTTTAATAAAAATCAGTTTGAAGGTCTAATAAGTGCACCGCTTGAAGAGTTAGAAGAGATTATATTGTCAGATCTTCATAACAACTAGGACGTCTATCTCGTAAAAGCCCCCAGTAGATACGCTGTTTTTTATTCTCTTCTAGATCGTACTCAGCGTAAATGATCTCCTCTTTATCACGGCTTGCTTCAGCTATTTTTTTACCAGTGTAATCAGTCATAAAAGATGAACCGTAAAATGTCAGAGAACAACTCTCACCATCCTCTACACCAATTCGGTTTGCTGCAACTACAGGCACAGTGTTACAAGCTGAGTGACCCATCTGTACACGCTGCCAATGATCTTTAGAATCAACTCCAATCTCAGGTTCACTTCCGATCGCAGTAGGGTAAAAAATTATCTCAGCACCTTTAATAGCCAGTGCACGTGCTGTCTCACTAAACCACTGATCCCAACAGATCCCTACACCTATACGACCAAACTTTGTATCCCATACTTTAAATCCAGTATCTCCAGGTTTAAAGTAAAACTTCTCTTCATATCCAGGACCGTCAGGTATATGAGTTTTACGGTAGTTATCGCCTATAGTTCCATCTGCATTTACTACAACTAAAGAGTTGAAATACTCAACCTCATCATATTTATTTTTTGCTTTTTCAAAATAAGAAACCAATATAACCACATTAAGTTCATCTGCAAGCAGTGCAAAACGCTCTATCAGTTTATTATTTTGAAGTGGTTTAGCCCACTCAAAATACTTTTTGTCCATGTCTTTACAAAAGTATAAGCCCTCAAACAACTCAGGCAGCAAGATAATGTTTGCTCCATTAGAAGCAGCTTCTCTAACAAAAGATTCAGCTTTATTTACATTTGCCTCTTTATCTTCCCCCATTGCCATCTGAAGTGCCGCTACTTTTACCATGACTTAGCCTCTTGCTGTAACTTCTAAAAGGTGAAAACCAAATTGTGTCTGTATAGGTCCTTGAAGTTCACCTACATCACCACCGCGAAATACAGCCTCATCAAATTCAGGTACCATTTGACCAGGAGAAAATCTACCTAAAGCTCCGCCGTTTCTACCAGATGGGCATTCTGATTTTTGTGCTGCTATATCTGCAAAGTCTGCTCCAGCTTCGATCTCTGCTTTTAGAGCATTACACTCTTCCTCTGTCGGTACTAATATATGTCTTGCTTCTGCATATGCCATAATAAATCTTCCTTAATTTTATTTCATAAAATAGTTTTTACAAATGCAATTTTACAATAATTTATTTTATGCCTAATAAATAAAGTATAATTTCTAAAAAGAGTTTACATGTTTGTTCTAAAAACTACTATTATTTTATCCGTATTGGCACTTTTAGCTTTTTTCGTACTTCAAATCTCTTGGCTTAATTTTACATCTTCTGCATCTAAAGATCTTTTCACTAATGCATCAAATGAAAAAAAACTTGTTAATTTTGAAGAGTTAAATACTCTTCCTAAACCTGTACAAAAATATTTTCATCTTGTTTTAAAAGACAAATCTGCGATTATCAACAGAGCTTACGTATCACAGGTTGGAGAGTTTAGAATGGATGAGAATTCTGAGAAGTTTTCAAAAACAGAAGCTCAGCAGTTTTTTTCTACAAAGCCAAAAGGATTTACATGGCATGCGAAAATATCCATAGATGCAGGTATATATGTAAATGTGTTTGACTCGTACATAGATTCAAAAGCTGGTATAAAAGCCAAGTTTTTATCTGTCTATACTGTAGTTGATCAATTCGAAAAAAAAGAGTTAAATGAAGCTGCCCTGCAAAGATATTTGGCTGAGGCTATATGGTACCCCACAGCTCTTCTTCCGAGTCAAGGAGTGAAATGGACAAGCATAGATGCAAACACTGCAAAAGCTACTATAACTGATGGAGATACTACTACCTCATTAGAATTTAGTTTTAATGAAAAAGGCGAGATAAGCTCAATATATTCACCTAATCGATTTAGAGGTGTGGATGATCATTACATAGCTACACCTTGGAGTTGCAAAGTATCAAACTATGTTCAAAAAGATCATTACCTGATCCCACAATACGGTGAAGTTTCATGGCTTATAAACAATAAAGAGTTCACTTACTATAAATTAAACATACAAGATGTTCAATACAACTAAAATTTAATTACTTCTATATGTAAAAACCCAGGCAAAAAAAGTAAGAAGCATATATAATCCACCTATATAATAGATCTGTTCTATATCTGTTGATGATTCATAAAAAAGTATAGCTAATGTACCAGATATAAGACCAAAAACTGATATGAGGGTTACAATAAGCGATGAGTTTGTAACACTTCGAATTTTAAAATTTGCATATGCCATAAGCAGTGAGACAAGCAAAAACGTCACACTCCCAAACTCAAGTATAACAACCAAATTACCGCTAAGAATCAAACAAAATGTAAGTAAAGCCATTGTCACAATTGAGTATACCGGAATATTGTTTTCTCTTTTTGTTAAAAATTTTGGAAAATATCCATCGTTTGCTATTACAGACATCAATCTTGAAGCTCCAAAAAGTGTCCCGCTAATCGCAGAACTTGTAGCTAAAAGCGCACCAATGATCACAAGCTCAGCTCCTATATTTCCAAGAACTTCACCTGCACCTGAAGCCAGAGCGTATTCCTGATTTTGTATGATATTCTCAAACGGTATAGCCATAATAGCACCTATTGCAATAACTGCATAAACCAAAGTTGTAATCACTATTGAGCTGTAGATTGCCCTAGGTATATTTAGTCTTGGATTTTCCATCTCATTTACCGCATTTATAACGAGCTGAAACCCCTCATAAGCAACAAAAGTCAGTGACGCTACGATAAGGACAGATGATATTTGCATATCTTCATGGTTTTGTATAATAGTGGGGATAGTAGTGTTTGAGTTGTTTATAAGAACAAATGAGATTATTATTAAAATCACCAGTTTCGTATAAACCATAATATCTTCTATTTTTCCCATCCCCTTAACACTCCAAACATTAACAAGTGTAAAGAGCAGTATTATAAATCCTGCGACCGCTTTTCTGGCTATTTCACTGTTTGCAAATTCAAATCCGCTGATCGCGTAAGACGCAAAAGTATATGAGTACAGAGCAAGCGTACTTATATAACCAAATGTCACCCACCACCCAACTACTGATGCTGCAAATTTTGATTTTGGAAATGTTTTTTTATAAAAAGAGTAAGTAGCACCCTCATCCCTGTAATACAGGGCGAGTTTCACATATGAATAAGCTGCAAGCAGAGCAAGCACTCCACCTACTATAAAAGCTATCGGTGTGTATACGCCGATCATAGAGACAGATATCCCTAAAACAGAGAATATCCCGCCACCAATCATACCGCCTAGTGCTATGGCAATAAGCTCAGGTAAGCCTAAAGATTTATTTCGTTTTCTATGAATATTTGGCATTGTCAATCCATTACAATTCTAATAAAACAGTATCTCGCCTTGTCTGTTCAAACTTTCTGCATCCGCTCTCAAAAGCTGCACTCTCACCTATTATTATACATCTGTGTTTAGCTCTTGTAATAGCCGTATATATAAGCTTAGTGTTGTGCATAATAAAATGAGAAAAACTCATAGGCATCACAACTATATCGTACTCCATCCCTTGTACTTTATGGATAGTAAGTGCATATGATAACATAAGATAGTTTTTTAACTCATCATATTCGTAAACTACAACCACATCTTCATTTGGATAAAACACGAACACCTGTTCTTCATCCTCATCTATCTTAAATAAAAGTCCGCTCATACCGTTAAAAATACGCCTTTGTGCCGAATCTTCATTCTCTTTAAAAGCGTCACCGCTCCACGAGGTCATATTTTCATTTTTAGTGTGAACTACTTTGTCCATCAAACGAAATTCTAATTCACCTCGTTTTACACACTTTTTAGGATTAGGGTTAAAATACTCTTGCAAAACTTTATTTAAGTTCGTAGTTCCTAAACTACCGCCCTTCATAGGTGTGATCACTTGAAAATAGTTTAGATACTCTTTGATCTCTTTGTTTTTAAGTCTGTATCTTGCTTTTTCAAGCGAAGCGACTACAAGATGTAGCATATGGTTTATAATATTTTGTGAGTTTTGTTCACGAAGATCACTTAGTTGGTTTTGAGAGAGCTGATTTTTTAGAGCATAATAATTTGGCATACTTATATCTACAAACTCAAAGTCATCATATTTAGCACGATACTGAGGAACTATACCCTGACGAATATCATTGGCTATCAAAGTTATGGCTTGATCTTCACTTTGTCGATAGATCCTTGTAAGCTTAACTATAGGTGTAATGTTAAGCGTTAACATATCGCTAAGCACATTTCCAGCACCTATAGGTGGAAGCTGTGCATCATCACCTACTATTATTAAAATTGCATCACGGTGAATTTTTGCAAGAAGCCTTGCAAAAAGTGAAGAGTTGATCATAGAAGCTTCATCGATCAGCATAACTGAGAATGGAAAATCATCTCTGTCTTCAAACTTGACCAAAAGTGATTGGATAGTAGCAGATTCATAACCTGTCGTATCTGCAATTCTCTGAGATGCTATACCGCTTAGTGCACACGTCATGATCTCTTTTTCATTGTACTTTGTATTTAAAAGTTTTAAAAGAGTCTTTGACGTAGTTGATTTACCAGTTCCTGCATAACCGACAAGGAACAAGATATTTGCACCATCATTTATAGTCTTTACAGCTTCTAGCTGCTGATCACCCAGTTTTAGTTCACTATCTTCCAAAAAAGCATCTAAATTTTTAACTAAAACATCGTTTTTCTTTTTTGCACGACGAGTGAACTCATCATACAGATATTTTTCGGAATCATAAAGTCTTGCAGGTGAGACCCTACCGTTTTTCATAAGAACTATGCTTTGTTCAGCCACGCGCTCTACCAATATAGCTTCATACAGATTTACATCCGAAAAACCAAGCAGTTCATTTAGTCCATTAAATAATATATCTTTAGCTATACATGAATTACCCTGAGATTCACAATAGTCCAAAAGTACATAATCCATAGCAGAACTAAGACGATTTTCATCAGATTCTTTTACACCCATCTTCAGTGCCAATTCATCTGCACGCTTAAAGCCGATCCCTTGTATAGAAGTTAAAATATATGGATTGTTTTTTATTTTAGAACATGGTTCTTCCACATCTTTAAGTGCCGAAGCTATAGTCGTTAAAAGTGCAGGAGAAACATCATATGGGCTTAAAAATTCACCCAGTTCACGCATGGAGCGAAACTTTTTCCACGAAGTTTGAATCTTTTTAAGTCTTTTTTCTTTTATGCCGTTAAACTCTAAAAGTCTTTCAATATCGTTGTCAAGTATATCTACAAGTCCCTCTTGTCCAAAATGCTCAATTAATTCTGCAGATAATTTTTTAGTAAAACCTTTTACGATCTTATTTAAAAAGAAAAAGAGCTGATTTTGGTTTACTTTGATTGAGTCAAACTTAAATGTTTTACCGTATTTTTTATGTTCATGCCACTCTCCGCTAAGTGTAACGGCAGACTTTTTTATATGGCTAACATCACTCTCAAAATAGGTGCCAGATATCTTCTCTCCACTCTTTAAAACAGCTATAAAAAAACCATCATCACTTTCAAAAAGTATTCGTTCTATCTGACCTATAAGAGTTTGCGACAAGTTACCTGCTTTAATTTGGATTTTTAAAGTTCAAAATCTATCATAAACTTACTTAAAACGGTTATAATAACAAAACATATAGAATGGGAAACAACAGAATGGACACTATTAAAGATTCGGCACACCTAGACCTGGAGCAGTTGGCACAAAGACGTGCTGAAGTTTATCTAACTGAGCAATTTAAGAAACTAATTGCTCATGCGGAAAAAGAGGTTAAGCAAATTGAACCGGACGAACTTGATCTAAGTGATTTAAACATACTTCTTTTAGATGTAAGAGAACCTGAAGAGTTTGCAAGCGGATATTTGAGAAAAGAAAACCACATGACTATTCCTAGAGGAAAACTTGAGTTTGTAGCTATAAAAAAGATATTTGAAAAATATGGTCATGATGTACCTATTGTAACTTACTGTTTCAAAGGTCCACGGGGACTTTTAGCAGCAGAGCAGCTTAAAAAAATGGGGTTTACAAATGTAAAAAATATAAGAAACGGTTTAGTTAACTGGCTTGATAGTGGAAGGACACTTAATAGTTATTTTGGTGAAATTACTTTAGTTAAAAAATAGTTTTATTTTTTATACATAATCTGTTTAATATATGTTTTAAACTTTTCTATTAGAGATAATTCACTGTAACCAAATTGGATAGTTTTATCTTTTAGAACTTTATAATCTATTTTTTTAGAGCTGAGATGATATGTTATTTTGAAAAATTCAGGTTCAATGAAGTGGGTAGAAAACTTACCCTCATAAAAAAGAGTTTTGTTTTTCTTGTCATACTTATAATACATTAAGTCAAGTGAATCAACTATTTTTTCCATCGCTAAACCTATCTATCAAAATATTACAAAACATTATAATATAATTTTTTAAAAGTAGATAGTTTTTAGTGACAATCTAGGAAATTAAATAATTATTTCTTATATATTAACCTTTGACTCTTTTTAGTCTTTCTTCCTCTTGAGCCTTATATAGTTCGGCACAACCTTTTGAAAGTTCACGAATTTTCAGTATGTAGTTTTGACGCTCAGTTTGAGAGATTGCTTTTCTTGCATCTAAAACGTTAAAAGTATTTGATGCCATCATACATAGATCATATGCAGGCAGAGGAAGACCAGCTTCAAGAGTTTTTAAACACTCTTCGCTTTTTGCGTTAAACTCTGCAAAAAGCATATCAGTGTCTGCTACTTCAAAGTTATATTTAGAGAATTCTATTTCACTCTCTTTATGCACATCTTTATATAGAGTCTTACCGTGTTCGTTCTCATTCCAAACAATGTCAAAAACAGAGTCAACTCCCTGAAGATACATAGCTAAACGCTCAGTTCCATAAGTGATCTCAACTGCAACTGGATTACACTCAACACCACCTACTTGTTGGAAGTAAGTAAACTGAGTAACTTCCATACCGTTTAACCATACTTCCCAACCAAGACCCCATGCACCAAGTGTAGGAGACTCCCAGTTATCTTCAACAAAACGGATATCGTGTTTACTTACATCAAGACCTAAATACTCTAATGATTTTAGATAAAGCTCTTGAATATTATCCGGTGATGGTTTTATAAGTGCCTGAAACTGATAGTACGATCCAAGTCTATTTGGGTTCTCTCCGTAACGCCCATCAGTAGGACGGCGAGAAGGTGCTACATAAGCCGTAGCCCAAGGAGTTGAGTCTAGTGAGCGTAAAAACGTAGCCGGGTGAAATGTCCCCGCACCCGCTGGAATATCGTAAGGCTGAACAATATTACAACCCTCTTTCATCCAAAACTCTTGAAGTTTTAATAGCATCTCACTAAAAGTTATCATCTTATCTCTCTCAAATAATTTTTTGGAATTTTACACTATTCCCACTTAAAACGCTCTGTTTCCATATCCCAATCAACATATTCTTTAAATGAATTATAGTAGATCTTAGCGTTTTTATTCCCTAGGTGTTGGTGAATTATATACCACTCTACAGCAGCTTCTTTTGGATTATTTGCATATATTACAATATTTTTTGCTCTATCTATACCTAAACCATCTTTGTAAAATTCATCTAATTCATTTTGGCTGCGCAGAGTTTTATCTCTTGAAAATTTATATGCATAGTAAGAGTTTTTAGCACCTAAAATATGTCCTATATACTTATCATCTTCATCTTCAGATATTCCATAATATAATTGAGGATATCTGGCATCTATAAAAAAAGTATCTTGATTCTCTTTTATATAACTAAAATCTACTGATAAGTTATTATCATATAAGCTAATAAAACCATCTTCTATTTCAGGTTCTTTTGTTGTAGTAAACAGATCATATTCAAATACCCATGCCATATATCCACCATCAAGTATTGTTACATTTTCAAAACCTTTAGATATTAAAACATATGCTAAAAATGCTGCATTTTCTATATCTGTATTATTACTTCTACCATAGATTACTATAGTTGAACTATTATTTATACCCATATCTCTAAAAAGATCCTGCATGTCTTCATTATCAATTAAAGGGGTGTATAATTCATCTTTTAGCAGTACATCTACATCTAAACTTTGTGCACCTATAATATGACTCTTTTCATAGCTGTCACTAACATCTATTAAAACTAATTCTTTATCATCTAAAATACCTTTTAAAGTTTGTGCACTTATAAAAGGATCATATGCATAAATATTCAGAGCTGTTAAAATTAAAAAAAATATTTTCTTCATGTCACACTTTAAAAGTTTGTAGTATCACGAAACTGAGCTATCTCAGATTCTACCATCTCATCTATCATTTTTGTAAAAAGCTCACTAATAAGGTTTGGAGACACATCTAACTCAATAGCTTTTGCACGTACACGCTGCTTTACCTCTTCTATTCTATCATCAGCTTTAACTTCATCAATAGAGTTTTTAAATTTTGCAGCTTGGTGAATATAACGATTTCTTTTAGCTATAAGTTCAACTATTTCATCATCTATTTTATCGATCTCTTCTCTAACCTCTGCTAACGTTTTACACTCTTTCATATTCGTATCCTTTGTTTAAAGTAATATTAACTAAATATAGATAAAAATTTGTTAACAATTCTGTAACAATCTTTATATATAATTTTTATATCGATTCTCCATGTATGGTCTTTACTGACTCAAAAGACTGTACCGCACTTAAGATTCCAAAATTTTTATTTTTTTATCAATTTTTTGTATCTTCAGTGTGTCTTCCACTTTAGTTTTCATAACTTTCAACCAATACACAACAGTTTTTTTATAACCATAAAATGATACTTCTTCAAGCAATTTTTCTATATCTTCAACCGACATATTACTTTTAACGATATTTGCGGCAATTAATTTTGATGTAATGGTTTGAATATCAAACATCTCTTTGACAGCTTGTTTATAGTCTTTATTTATATACGAATATGCAAAACTTTTGTATGTATCCGGTAAATTCTCTATATCATCGTATGTTAGTTTATTTACTATTAGAAGATAATAACTATGCATAGTTTGATCATCTACCAAACTCTCCAGCTCTTTAAACTCAGTACAACTGTCTTCTATACCTACAGAGTTATTTATAGCGCATTTGCCTAAATATATTCTAGCTAGTTGGTCCAGATTAGAACTTTTCTTCGCATGTCCTACTGCTCTTTTTAAATCACTATCTGCCAAAGAATTGTTTGAAGAGAGAAAATTTTTTTTATATGATTCGTAAGCATTTACTGATTTGTATTGCCACTCGTTAGGAGGTGTTTTAAATGAACATGCGCTAAAAAACATAATAAAAAATATAGCACTAAATTTTATCATGGTAATTTTACCTCAAAGTTTTTTTCATCAACTAAAATTGCATCAACCTTATCCATTAATTCATTTGATTTTTGCAGACCTGAGCTAATTTGTGTTTTTATATCTTCTAGTTCAGTATCAAAAGATCCTACAGCTTTGACAGTTCCATCCAGATCTTTTAATTTTTGATTTACGTCTTTTAGTATCTTGTCTAATTCGCCAACGGCAGATGATGCAGGACTTACAATATCTTTATCTAAATTTTTTGTAATCTTTTTTATATCATCCATCATAACGGCAAGACTTTGCAGTATCTTTTGAAAATCTTTACTTGTCTGTTCAGAACCTGTTAATGATGTAAGCAGCGAATCATTCGAAGATAGTTTTTTTGTTATTTTATCTACATTAGTTACAATACTTATAACCTTGTCTATAAGTGGATGCAGTTTATCTACCATGTCGTTTATATCGTCATTCATGATCAACATCAACTCTCCACCATCTTCGAGTAAAGGGTTGTCAAAAGCAGAGTAAAGCTCTATATGTGAAGCTCCGATTAGCGGTTTTTTAATGATCAGTACCGAATCTTTAGTTATCCATTTTTTATTTTCTTCAGGTACGGAAAACTCCATCTTTACACTTCCGTTTGAGCGAAGTTTCATCAAATCTATTACACCAATATTAAAACCGGAAAATTTTAGCGGCATACCGACATGGAAAGACTCTGCTGATGCGGTATTAAAGTGGAAAGTGTAGCGTTTGTTGAACGTACCCTTCTCATCCATAACCATATATAAAAATGATGTTATAGTTACCAAAAGTACTAAAACAAAAATACCGACAATAATTTTTATCTTATCGTATTGCAAGTACTCCCCTTGTATCTATGCTCATTAGAATTTAGATCTAAAATCATTATATTTTTTTCAGAATTATATTTTAGCAGATTATTTATAATCTCATCCATATTTACAACTGATTGAAGTATTACAAACGGTGTAGAAATGTAAATATTTTGAGCATCGCTAAAAAGAGCTCGTATAAACTTTACATAAAAAATCTCAACCTCAGTGCAGTTGTTTACCCTTTTATTTCCAAGATCTTCATAGGATATTAGTTTTAAATACTCACGTGCCAGTTTTTGGGCATCTTCTACACTCATAAACTCTTGTACCTCTTTTATTAGAGATATATTTTCCGTCATATTAAGATTAGATATAAGCGGAAAATCTTTTGATATAACAGCATAATCAGAACTGCTTTTTATATATTTATCCAACTCCTTATACGTAGGAAAAAGTTTTAAATCCATTGAATTAGTAATGATAACACCTCTACAAAAAAGATAGCTATAAAAAGCTTCATCATCCCATTAAGAACAGAGATTGGAATCGCGGTATACCCGTGAGCAGTTTTTAAACCGCTATAAATCGGAATCATCATGATAACAAAACCAAAAGACATCGCCTTTAGTATTAACACTGCCAGATCTTCAAAATCTATAGCACTTATAAGTATCGATTTATATGTATGAAAATCCATATTCATATAAAAAAGGGTAAAAAGATAACCGCCTAAAAGCATAATAATAGCAAAAAGAGTTGATAGAGCAGTCACACTGACTACACCGCTTATAATTCTTGGTAAAAACAGATAATCTATAAAATCTATTTTGAACGCTCTTAGGCTATCTATCTCTTTATTTACTTTCATAACTGCGATCTCGGTATTAATGGCAGTAGATGACCGAAGTGCAATAAGAAGTGTTGTAAAAAACGGTGAGAACTCTTTAATGGCAAATGTAACCAGTATTTCACCTATGTCATCTTCAAGACCGTAAAGTGTGGCAAAGTATATAATTATTCCGATGAATATAGTACCAAACAAGATAGCCATAAATGAAAATATTGGCAAAATTCCAATAGATGTAAAATATATCTGTTTTACCAAAACGACACGCATTGCTGGATTGTAGCTTTTTGGATTAATCATGTGGATTAAACATATACCGATAAATACAATAGCCTCATAAAATGAGAAAAATATCTTTATTGTTTTATCACCTATGCTTTGCAAAAATCCAAACAAGAATTACACCCTTTTTATAAATTAAACCTCTGTTTATATAGCTCTTCAATTGAATCTATATTATCTTCATAAGATATCAAATCACCAAATTCAATCTCAATAACTCTATGCTCGCTAGAATCTCTAATAGCATCTTTAAGTGTTTGATCTGCACGACCGCGTATAAAAGCAGGAAGCATATCTATTTTGTTCATTTTTGCTATCTTTTCAGCCCCGCCTTTGAACTCTCCAAGCACGTCATCAGTCTGATTTCTCGTACCTTCTGGAAATATGTACACACTATCACCTGATTTAACTACTTTTCTTATGTCTTTGAAAAAACCGCTCATCTGAGATGACTCTCTATCTAACAAAATAGTACCTGCATTTCTTACGAACATACCAAAAAAGAAAGAGTTATACAATTCTTTCTTAGCTATCCAATGACCATATATATTACTGTTTTGGGTAGCTATTTCTACAATTGAAGGGTCTATAATTGTGCGATGATTTGATAATAAAAGGTATTGTCCATCTTTTGGAATTTTGTCTTCATTTATAACTTTTATCTCTATATTTAGTTTTGATAATAATCTGTTTGAATACTCAGTTCTTAACTTTTTTTTATCCTGTACGTCTGAAACTTTTGTTAATTTATATCCATATATATTTGTTAAGTATGTCGCATAAATAGCCATTTTAAGCTGGTTAAATGTCATCAATTTACCTTTAGATAGATGCCGGTATCTTTGACTTCAATTATACCATCATCTTGTAATTTAGTTAAACTCTTTTTAAAAGATTTTTTACTCATGGAAAAAACATCGCTTATTAGGTCTGCATCACTTTTATAGTTATAAGGCATAAGCCCGCCGTTATCTTTTAAAAGTTGTAAAACTTGATCAGCATCACTGCTTTTTTTCTTATTTCCACTTGGTTGAAGTGAGATATCTAAGTTACCGTCTTTTCTTACAGTCTTGATATAAGCTTTTGTTTCATCACCTATATCAATTTTTTGAAAAACTTCATTTTTATAAATCAAACCTTCATATTTATCTTCAACTATACACTTAAAACCAAGCGGTGTTTTGGCAATAATAATTATCTTAACCTCTTGATGCGGTTTTAATCCCTTTGGTTTGTGAATAAAAAAATCTTGTGTTTTTTCACTTCCGACAAGTCTGTGTGTGCGTTCATCGTAAACAACTTTTAAAAAGCGTTTTTGACCTATTTTAAATGGTGATTTTTGCAGTTTGTTTGGAACTAGAAGATCTTTTGGCAAGCCCCAGTTCACGAATGCACCGAATTTTGCCACATCCACAACTTCAAAAAAGCCAAATTCATCTAACTTAGCTTTTGGTGTTAGTGTTGTTGCTATTAATCTATCTTCTGAGTCAGTATATAAAAATACATCTATAAGAGATCCTACTTCCATATCCTCAGTTACATAAGCTTTTGGAAGCAGTACATCTTTTTCATCTTCAGATATTAAAAAAAGTCCATGAGGTGTTTCTCTATCAATTAGAAGCGTATTTATTACGCCTAATTCCAGGTGTTTATTTTGTTGCATAAGTAATTCCGTCGTTTTTAGTTATGCAATTGTACCTTTTCTAATATATAAAAAATGTTAATTTAAAATCTAATATTTAAACCAAGGTATATCTTTGAGTTTTCCATAGTGTCTTGTTTAAGAGTACTATAGTGCTCGTAATAATCCTTTAATTTGTAATACATCTTCTCTGTAGAAGAGTATTTAAAAAAATAGCTAAAAGAGTTACTTAAATCTCCTGAAACTCCAATATCTATACCGATATTTGAAAGATCGAAATCTTTAAAATTCATCTTCATATCTTGAAGTTTATTGTTTAGATAAACAAACGGTTCAAAATGCTTATTGACTTCGTACGAATACCCTAATCCATTTTTTGGGACTTGTACAGACTCATTTTCATGGGCCATGTAGTGTGTATTGGCCTCTAGAGAAATTAAAGCAACGAGTAGAATAAACAAAATACTTTTCATAACAGATCCTTTGAAATCAAGTATATGTTTGCATACTACTAAAAGCTAGGGGGAAAATATAATAATGCGAGAACATTATCAGCAACCTGGCGATCTCATTAAAACCTGAGACCCATGGCTTTCCGTCCTTACTTCACAGTAAGTTTGGCAATCATCAACTATCATTGTAGTTATATTTACATAAAAATAAAGTTAAGTGTTTAGATTAGATTTAGTACAAGAAGAATTGAAGCTTAAGTAAGTTTACAGACGATATCTCCTATCTCTTTAGAAAGTGAAGATGCAACAACACTACATTTTACTTTTAATAAAAAACAAATATTTTTACGATGTGACGGGCTCATACACTCGTAATTTCCCATACCCTTACTGATAATTAGATCAGCACTGTCAAATAACTCTTTGGCTTCATCTGTAGCTCTTGCATATGTAAAACCTGGAGTATTTACCCCAGAATTTACTAAATTACATATTTGATCAAATCCGGCCTCTTTAGCCTCTTTTATTGTTACATCATTGATTATTGGATTTCCACGAACCATATATGTAAGCTTAATATTTGGATACAACTCTTTTAAAGTCTCTACAAACATATAATCAAAGATATGCTCGCCTACATTATCACCTAAAACAACTACTTTTTTCGCAACAGATAGTTGATCTTTGAATCTATCAAAATCATTATAAGCAAACTCAGTATGAAAAATCTTTTCAAGTTCTTCTTCCAAGTCAAACTCTACTTCAGCAGCTAAGTCTATTACATTTCCAGCTACTGCAATTTTTGTAGCAGTTAAAAGTTTTTCACTTGAATTTTGGAGTTTTTCTTTAACTATCGGTACAAAAGAGAGTGCTTTTTTAGTCGAATGTTCCTTAACCTCATCGTAAAGGTCTTCTTTATTCGCTATCTCAGCCATCTTTTCATAAACATCAGCCGCAATTTTTGGAGGAGTATCTGAATATGAAAAACTTTTGCTCATATCTTCTACTGTAGATACTAGTTTGTTTGAGAGTGTCTCATCTGCATCTATCGCTTTTGAGACTTTTACACTTTGGTTGACAATGCATCCTATGCATTCATTTGCTATATTCATAAACTACTTTTAATTAACTTGTATGATCATCAATTGCTTTGTTCCACATTAATTTGTATTTACGTCTCATAAATTCAACTTCTTGTTGTGAAAGTTTTAACTGCTCTTGAAGAGTATGGATAGTTTTTCTATCTTCATCATAAAGCTCTTGCAGGCTAGCTAGTGCTTCTTTTAGAAACTCATTTTCAGCTTTTACGGCTTGTAGAGTTTCATCTTTTGAATCAAGGACTTTTTCATGAAGGTTAATGATAGTACCTATTGTTTTTTCAACAAATTCTGGTTGTACTAACATCTCATGAGTGTTACGCTCAGAGAGCTCTTGCAGTTTTGCTGGAACGACTACTTCTTGTGCACCTTTAGAGGGGTCAATATATCTAACACCGTCTTCAACTTTTATGCTTAGTTTTCCACGATCACACAGATCATCTATAGCTTCCATCTCTAAGCCTGTCAGCTCCATATATTCTTTGTCACTCATCCACTTCATGAATAATATTCCCCCGTTGTATTTACGCCTCTATGATTGTTTCAATCTCCATAGAATCTGTTTCAACTTTTTTAGCTTTAGCAATTCTATCTTCTTTTAATTTTACCGCTAACTCTTCATTATTAAGTGCTAACATTTGCATTGCTAAAAATGCTGAATTGATTGCACCGGCTTTTCCTATTGCTACTGTAGCAACTGGCATTCCAGCAGGCATTTGAACAGTTGAAAGTAGTGCATCTATACCGCTTAATGCAGATGCGCTCATTGGTACACCAATAATAGGTTTAACAGTTTTAGAAGATAAAACACCTGCTAAGTGTGCAGCCATACCGGCAGCAGCAATAAATACCTGTGCACCTTTAGCTTCAGCAGTTTTAATATATTCAGCTGTTCTCTCAGGTGAACGGTGAGCAGAAGAGATAATCATCTCATAGTTTACTCCAAATGCCTCTAATGTGTCTGAACAAGACTTCATTACCTCATAATCACTTTTTGAACCCATTACTATTGAAACGAATTTCATATATATACCCTTATTAAATTTTTGTGAAATTATACAGAATTAAATCTTTACCCGTCTTGATTTATTTTAGTTATTAATTCTTTTAATGTATCTTCAGCTTTATCATTATCTATCTGACAAGTCCCTGCTGCTGAATGTCCGCCACCACCATAAGAGAGCATCAGCTCACCTACATTTGTGTTGGATGTTTTATTAAGTATAGATTTACCTGTAGCAAAAACAGTATTTTGCCCTTTAAAGCCCATAATTACATGTATAGAAATATTTTGTTCAGGAAAAAGCGCATAGATCATGAAACGGTTACCAGGATAAATTATTTCCTCTTTTCTTAAGTCAAGTACTACTAAATTCCCGTATACAGTTGAACAACGATTTAACTGTTCTTTAAAATCATCTGCATACATCTCATAAAGATCTATTCTCTCTTTGACATCCGGAAGTTTCATAATATCGTCAATACCGTGATCGTGACAATAGTCTATTAAGTCCATCATCAACTGATAATTTGATATTCTAAAATCTCTAAATCTGCCTAATCCTGTACGAGAATCCATTAAAAATGAAAGAAGATCCCATCCTTGAGGGTTTAAAATGTCTTCTTTTGAAAATTGAGCGGCATCGGCTTTATCAACCGCTAACATCATATCTTCTCTGATTATTGAGAGGTCATTGTCTTTTACATAATAGTCATATACTACACGTGCTGCCGATGGAGCATCAGCAATAATTATATGATTGTCTGCTTTTTCATTACGCAGTGTTTCACTTTCATGATGATCAAATACTAAGTGAGCCTGTGGCACATAGGGAAGATTTGTGATAATATCATTTTCAGTAATTGTGATTGTACCGTCTTGCATGTCTTTTGGATGCACAAACGTTATCTCATCAATCATTTCAAGCTGTTTTAAAATAACGGCACATACAAGTCCGTCCATATCACTTCTAGTAACTAAACGAAATTTTTTACTCATAATCTACCCCTTGAATTGGTTTTAAAAGTAATTATATCAGTTTTTAGGATATGTCCCCATATCAGGATGTGACGGTATTCTCAAAAAGGTAAATTTTGGCATTTTAGTCGGAAGCTCTATCGGGTTTACATTTCCGCTATGAACAGACTCCCAGATTTTTCCGTTTTGAGCTTTTAGTTGTTTTAACTTTAAATAAACTCTGCCATCACGCTCATAAGTAGTTCCAATATCGTTATCAACATAATCTATTTTAGAATCTAATGGCATATGAACTTCAAGCTCATCTCCTGGGTATGTTTTATATTTACATAAAAAGTGTGTCCCCTCTTCATTTACCTGACCACTTACCTGATGAGTACCAAGCTGCATAGTAAAATCAAGACTTTGAGTATCATTTTTCTCAAAAGGACGGGATACTAAATAAGCATCTGTATAACCACGGTTTTGCAGAGATTCTAGTTCATACTGGTACTTATCATTATCAAGTTTGCCTGCATAATAGTCATCAATAGCCATGCGATAAGCCTTGGCAGTAGTAGCTGCATAGTAAGCTGTTTTTGTACGACCCTCTATCTTTAGTGAGTCAACTACACCACTGTCTAATATCTCTTGCATATGTGAAGCTAAGTTTAGATCCTTCGCGTTCATTATATATGTCCCTACACCCTCTTCCTCTTCAAGTTTAAAAAGTGTTCCTGTTTCAGGGTTTGCAGCGTACATTTCATATGGGAAACGACAATCATTAGCACAACTTCCACGGTTTGGTACACGACCGCTTTGAAGTGTAGATATCAGACATCTACCAGAGTATGCAAAACACATAGAACCATGAACAAATACTTCAAGCTCCAGTTCTGGCAGCTCTTTTTTTATCTCTTTTAGATCTTTAAGAGATATCTCACGTGCTGTTATTATACGAGTAGCACCCATATCTGCATATACTTTAGCATCAAGTACATTCATAACGTTTGCCTGAGTCGAGAGATGCAAAGGCATATCAGGTAATAGTTCATGACACAGCTTTAGAACACCGGGAGTTGCAACTATGATAGCATCCGGATTCAAAGCGCCAATAGCAACTATATGTTTTTTCAAAAGATTTAGTTGTGAATTGAAAGGGAAACCGTTTATAGTTGCATATACTTTTTTGCCTCGCTCATGGGCATACTTTATCCCTAAAGCAAAATCCTCCATAGTAAACTCTTTACCACTACGGATACGAAGTGAGAAGTGGCTAACTCCCCCATATACTGCATCTGCACCATAATCAAATGCAATTTTTAATTTTTCTAGCGTCCCCGCAGGAGACAGTAACTCAACTTTACTCATATATTATTATTTTCCAAACTGCTCAAGTAGAGCTTCGATATCATCCGTAGACGCAACATCGTTATGCGTATCACCCACAATATGTTGAGCCGAAGACACACGTTTATCATCATCTACTTTACTCTCAAATAGAGTATTCATATATTTTGAGAGTGCACGCATAACATTTATTACACGCTCGATTTTTTGACGGTGGATATCTTGATACTGCATAATATCCATAACATTCATAATGTCGTCACCACTGTTTTGAAGCATCTCTAAAGTTATATTTGCGTCTTCTAATGCCGACTCATTTTTAGATAATTGCGTTTTAAAAGCTTCGACTTCAGGAAATTTTGCACTTAAAGTTGTAAAAAGCTCTATATTTGAGTTAATAACTTCTAGAGTATTATTAACATTTTCCTCTTTTTCCATCAACTCATTTGATATATTTTCAATGATATCAAAGATCTGAGTCGCTTTCTCTTCACTCTCTTTTGTAACATCATCAAGTTGATGAACCATTTTATTTTCATCTGTTGCGGGAAGAGGCCAATGATGAGATGTTTTTTCACTATATCCATCAGGAATATCTTCTTCCATTTTAGCAGACTCAACCTCTTCAATAATCTCTTCAGCTATATCTGCACTTGACTCTTCTTCAACACTCTCATCTAAAGCATCAAGGTCTACGTCTCCACCCATCAATGCATCTAATTCTTCTTGAGTCATAAAACTTTTCCCTAAATTAATTTAATTAACACTATAATAACATAAAAAGTATAAATAAAGAGTAATTCTTATGATAGTAGATCTACATAACCATACAAGCCTTTGTAACCATGCTGAGGGAACTATAGAGGAATATATTGAAAAAGCTATAGATAACAAAACTAAATATTTTGGGTTTTCAGATCACGCCCCTATGGACTTCGATCCAAAGTATAGAATGAGTTTTTCACAAATGAAAACTTATGAAAAAAATGTTTTGGATGCAAAAGAAAAATATAAAGATAAAATAGAGATTCTTTTAGCTTATGAGGTAGATTATTTAGATGGTTATATGGATAAAAGAGTACTCGATGTTGATGTTGATTACTTAATAGGGAGTGTGCATTTTATTGATAAATGGGGCTTTGACAATCCTGAGTTTATAGGTAAATATGAAGAGATGGATATAGACGAGATCTGGGAAAAATATTTTAACTCCATTGAAGATATGGCTAGATCAAAACTTTTTGATGTAGTTGGACATATTGACCTTATAAAAGTATTTAAATTTTTACCGAAAAAACCCATATTAGAGATTGCAAAAAATGCGCTCCACGCAATAAAAGAAGCCGATATGGTTGTAGAGTTAAATGCTGCTGGATTTAGAAAACCTATCGCAGAAGCATATCCGTCAATGGAAATTCTAGAGTATATGTATAAGTTAGATATACCAATCACTTTTGCATCAGATGCACACTCTCCTGAACAAGTCGGATTTAGTTCTGATAAGCTTATTGAGATGGCAAAAAGTGTAGGATATAAAGAATGTGCTGTCTTTAAAAATAGAAAAAGACAGCTTTTAGAGTTTTAACTTTTTGTGTTTACAAGCCACATTGAGAATGTATCTAGATAATCCCAGAAAGACTGGATATATTCCTCTGTAATGCCTTCATCAACCAAAGCTTCTAAAAGTGGTTTATATAAACCAAGCCAAGTTTTTCTACCATGTTCATCTATACGAAACGGTGCATGACGTCCAACCATTCTAGGCTCACCCCTAGTTTGTTCAAAATATCTTGGACCACCGCAAATTTGAATTAAAAAATCAAAAGCGTGTTTTTTAGCTTCTGCAAAATCTTCTTCATCAAATACAGGAAACAAAAATGCTATATCACTAGTCTCGATCGCAGTATAATGATCATAAACCAGTTTTTTAAATCTCTCTTCACCAACTTCGTGTAAAAAACCAGGATGCGGTTTTGTTACAGGTGGTCTAACACCAAATTCACCCTCTGAAATTTTTAAATCCATTTCAAACCTTCTGTTAATTTGGCTTATTATACATACTAAAACTTTAAGGGAAACTATGAATTTTAATTCAAGATATTTCATAAGTATTTTTGTTACTTAGAGGAAATAAACTATTTTTAAAAATGCTAAAAAACAAAAGTAATCTTTAAAGTTGTGATTGTATAATACTTTCATAACAATTAAATAATACAAGGAAATTGTAATGGGTAAATATTTAGAATTAACAAATGCAGATTTTGAATCAACTTTAGCTGAAGGTGTATCTTTAGTAGACTTTTGGGCTCCATGGTGTGGACCATGTCGTATGATTGCTCCAGTTATCGAAGAGTTAGCTGAAGAGTACGAAGGTAAAGCGAAAATCTGTAAAGTAAATACAGATGAAGAGCAAGATATTGCTGTAAAATTCGGTATTCGCTCTATCCCTACTATCATGTTCTTCAAAGACGGTGAGATGGTAGACCAAGTTGTCGGAGCACAATCTAAACAAGCTCTAGCAGAAAAAATCGACGCTCATTTAGCGTAATTTCTTAAAGGCTTTTAGTGGCAAGATCTGGAGGGAAAAGTCTTCTTTCAGTCTCTACGCTACTAGCTTCTTTTTTTGGTGCAGCTCTTATAGCTGCAGCTTTTGCTTACTTCAATTTTAAATTTTCAGAATACAAATTTATAGACTTTAAAGAGTGGACTTTTTATGAAAAAAAAGATGTCTTTACTCCTACAGAAGAGAAATACATTGTAGTTTTTTACTCATCACGTGAATCAGACACACAGGAAAAACTTGCAAATACTGATTTAAATATACCTATAATAGCCATAGATTACTACAATACAGTAAGGGAAAATTCAAAGACAACAACTTTTTTACGATCAGGAACTAAAAACTCATTAAACTTTATTCAGCGCTTTAACATATATGATTCCCCATCTATTTTTTTTATAAAGAAAAACAAAGATACTCTTTATAAACAAGATAGTATGATACGCAAACTTGATAATCTTGATGAGCTTGCATCTCAAGTAAAAAAACTATAAACATATTTAAAAAAGGATTTAAATGGCTATTTTAGACTGTGCAATTATTGGCGGTGGACCTGCTGGACTTACAGCTGGATTATATACAACTCGTGGTGGATTAGAGAATGTAGTAATGTATGAAAAAGGTATGCCGGGCGGTCAAATAACTAACTCTTCAGAGATAGAAAACTATCCAGGTGTTACGGGTGAGATCACGGGAATGGATCTTATGCAACCATGGCCTGAACAATGTCAAAAATTTGGTCTTAAACATGATATGGTTGAAGTTATTCGTGTAAGCAAAGACGGTGATGTTTTTAAAATTCATCGTGGTGATGGTGAGGTTGATGAAGCTCATTCTGTAATTATAGGTACTGGAAGCCGCCCTCGTTTAGCAGGATATAAAGGTGAGAGTGAATTTTTTGGAAAAGGTGTAAGTACATGTGCTACCTGTGATGGTTTTTTCTATAAAGGAAAAGATGTGGCGGTAATAGGTGGTGGTGATACTGCTTTAGAAGAAGCACTATACCTTGCTAAAATATGTAATAAAGTATACCTTGTACATAGACGTGATACGTTCCGTTCTGCTCCAAATACAGTAGATCGTGTAAAAAACACTGAAAATATTGAGCTAGTTTTAAACTCATCTCCTGAGGAAGTTTACGGTGATGCTATGGGTGTGACAGGCCTTAAAGTAAAAAACGCTAATGGTGAAATCCGTGATATTGAAGTTCCTGGAGTTTTTACATTTGTAGGGAACGATGTAAACAACCAAACACTTAAACAAGAAGACGGCAGCTTCTTATGTGATCTAAACGATCAAGGTCAAGTTATAGTTGATATAAGTATGAAAACTTCTTGTGAAGGTCTATGGGCTACAGGTGATATGCGTATAGCTGCTCCAAAGCAGGTTATATCGGCAGCAGGTGATGGTGCAGTTGCAGCACTTCAGGCTATATCTTATGTTGATGAGAAGCTAAACTAAAAGATCTCATCCAAAATATCCTCATACTCTATTCTTGAAACCGAGTGCTTCTTGGTTTCTTGGAGTATTTGATAAAGTTTATTTATAAGCATATTTGTAGAGTCATTTTTCCAATCAGAGTCTATAGCTATGCATGATGTAGTGTTTTCAAAATGATCATCTAATTGAGCAAGTAAGTGTTTTGCAGCTTCATATGCTTCTTGTTCTGAAGTAAAATAAAACATTACAAAATGATGATTTTTATCTAGTCTTACAACTTTATCATTCTTTCTTAAAAAACTGCCAAATAAAGCTAAATCTATATCTTTTTCATGGTAAACAATTGCACTTAAGATGTCCGAACCATATCTCTCACTTGCATCGTTCATTCTGTTAATTTCTGATTCTAATCTTGTTCTTGTATTGTCATCTAAATTCATTTACTGCCCTTTGAAAAATTATACCAACTTTTTTAACAAAAATAAAATAAAGATTCGATATCATTTTAAAAACAATTAAACAAGGTAAATTATATGACAAAAGTTGGTGTATTTGGTGCAAACGGTCGCGTAGGAAAACTAATACTAGAAGATCTTAAAACTACTGAAGATATATCTCTAAGCAGTGTGTATGTTAGAAGTGAACTTGATTTTAATGTTGATCCGTCTGTTTTAGTATCATCTGACATCAATTCATTTTTAAATGCTTGTGATATAGTAATAGACTTCTCACTACCAGAAGCTTGTGAAGCTCTGCTAGAAGCTGCCCTTAAACACCCTAAACCTCTTGTTATAGGTACAACAGGCTTGAGTGCTCACCAAGCAAATATGTTACAACAGGCTAGTGAAAAGATGCCGATACTTTATGCTACTAATATGTCTTTAGGTGTAGCTCTTCTTAACAAGCTTGTATACCAAGCTGCTGCAGCTCTGGAAGGTTTTGATATAGAGATTGTTGAGATGCATCATAAACATAAAAAAGATGCACCTAGCGGAACGGCACTGACTCTTGGTGAATCAGCAGCACGTGGTCGTGGACTTGATTTAGACAAAGTAAGAGTAAGTGGACGTGATGGTGATATTGGGGAGAGAACTAAAGATGAGATTGGTGTTATGGCTCTTCGCGGCGGTGACATAGTTGGTCGCCATACTGTAGGTTTTTATAACGACGGCGAGTTTATTGAACTAAACCACACTGCAACTTCTAGAAATACATTTTCTAAAGGTGCTATCCGTGCAGCTAGCTGGCTTGTAGATAAAGAAGCAGGTCTATATACAATAAGTGATTGTTTAGAGTTATAATCTATTTAGTTATATCTTTAGCACTTTTTGCAAGCTCTGCCCATGCAGAGTTTGGATCTAACTTAATTACTTCGTTATAAGCTTCTATAGCTTCACTATCACGCCATAATTTACTGTATATACTTCCTAGCAGATATTTTTGTCTTACTCTGTCTTTTGGTTTTAAATCTATTGTCTCTAAAGACTCAATAACTTCTAAAGCCTTATTAAACTCTTCTATATCTACATAAGCTTCATATAGTGAAAACTCAACATATGGAGACTGTGTATATGTTTTTGATGAATTCTGCAACTCTATAACATCTTTTGCATATTTTATTATAAGTATATTATCTTTTTTATCTACACCAATACCTATAACAGATACATACCTCTCTATGTCTTTATGGTTAATACCATATACTTTTTCTAGATCAGTTACAGCATTTAGCATATTCTCATCTTGTTCTAATCTTTGGTATGTATCAAATATCACTCTATATACATCTAAGTACTCCGAAGCTTTATCTTTACCTATTAATTTTATCAACTCTTTTGATGCTTGCAGCACATCACTATAATTTCCAGTAGCAAAATCAAGTTTAATATGTCTATATAACCATTTTTTTCTATGCTCTATATTTGTCGAATTTAGATTTTTAGTGGATGTTTTCCTAGCAAGCTCATAATCGCCTCCCTTCATCGCACATTCATAAATGCCGTCATCCCATTCATCCGATAAAGTTATATTATACTCATTTGATGTGATTAGCACTTCGTTACATTTTCTTTTCTCTAAAGACTCTTTCATAAAACCAACAGCTGCATTATGAATAATATTATCAGTATCTTTGTATTTAGTTTTATCTATTGCTAAAAGTTTATCTTCCATATTTAATGTATCGAAATACATTTTATTTTCATTTAGCAATTTTGCTTTTTCGTATATAGCTTTTTCACCTATGCTATCACCTTTATATACATCCATAAGTTCATCATATTTGGCAATTCTTTTGCTTACATTTTTATCATCTGCACTCTCATCAAAAAACAGGCTGTCTTTTGCTACTTTTACTTCATCTTCATATAAACCGTACTCATAAGTTTCCAAATATTTTTTCAAAGGCTCTAATGCTTCTATTTTGTTTTTACTCTGACTTAGCCATACACCCTGATTCATAAGCAGCCACTCTGCATCTTCATCGTCTTTATTTTGCCCTTCTACCAATGCTGCTGCTATATCTGCTGCACTTTTATACTCTTTCTCTGTTGCAAACTGCTCCATCAGATCTCTAGATTCGTTATATCTGGTTTTAAAGTACGATGGTTTTGCATTTGATATCTTTGCTATATATTCACTGGCTTTTTCTTGTTTTAAATGATTTAAGTAGTATTTTGCCAAATTATATGCAGCTGTTGCCGCTATATCGATATCATTTGTTCTATTTAAGGCTCTTTCATAAAAACTTATCGACTTAGAAGACATCCCCTCATCTTCTAACATCTCGCCTTTATAAACTAGTCCCCAATTTGCAAATTCACTATCTTTATGTTCTTCAAAAAGTCTGTCAAAAAAGTAATCTGCATTTGTACCCTGACCTAAACGAGCATAGGTTTTTGAAGTTATAGATAAAACTTCAGCTACATTATCATTAGCCGAGTATTCACGTAAAAATACTTTGGATAGCGGAACAATATCATCGAACCTGTCCATCTTGTCAAAGATTTTGATTTTATAATACAAAAGTTCAGGCTTAAACAGAGTATCTGGATACTCAGCTAACACCTCTTCAAGCTTATCTAAAGATCTTTCATAGTCACCTTGTTCAAAATAATCTTTAAGACTTAAAAACTCTTTTATATCCTGTACCTGTTTTACTTTAACAGGATTACCCTCTACATCTAGTCCACCTACATAAGGAAGCTTGTCTCTTTCCATTAAAAATGGAAAATTTATACTGTTTTGAGAATATTGTTGTTCTTTTATATATGGTAACTCTTGGTCATAACCAACAAGCATCCAGTGATTTGAAAGCTTAACATTAGGTACATATACACTATCATCTTCACTTAAATCAAATATGACAGGCAGTAGTTTCATCTTTTTAAACGGTTTTATTATTAAAAAAAATGTTTTATTTTTTATCTGAGTATCTATATTAAAAAAGTCGTTTTGTATTTTTTTAATCTCTTGATTTGGACTTTTTGAAAATGCACATATAACTTTTACTGTTTCTTTAAAGTCGTTTAACTCTTTCTGACAAAGAAACTTATCAGTGTCTTTTATGTGTAGTGTAGAGAATTTTTGGTGATCCTCTTTAGCACTGTTTATATATACTTCAAGCGCTAAAGAGTTTGAAAAAAAGAAAAAAAGGAGTAATAGCGATACCTTTAACAACTATACTCCTTTTTATATAATATTAATACCCGCTATTATATACAAAAGTTGTAACGAACTCTAATATTGGGTTTACTGCAATAAAAGCAAAAATAGTTCCTATAACAGCAATACCGATTATAGTTTTTAGTGAAGTTGATGCATTTGCAACATATACTTTACCGTTTGTACTGATACTTTGCTCAGCAGGATCTTTCATAAACATATATACAATAAGTTTAAGATAGTAGTAACCAGCAATTGCAGAGTTAAGTGCCATAATAAGTGCCAGAACAGTATAACCACTTGTTACTGCAGAAGATATCATATACATTTTACCCCAGAATAGTGCAAATGGAGGTAGACCTGCTAAACTTAACATAAATAGAGCCATAATTGAAGCTGCTACAGGTGAAGTTTTGATCATACCTGAGAACTTCTCAAATGTATGGTCTGAACTCTGGTATGACGGCAAGTTTTTCTGACGTGAAATCCATAACATAGAAAATGATCCAAGGTTAGTAAAACTAAATAGTATCCAATACATAAATAAAGCTGAATTTGCTTGTGTAGTCCCTATTAATAATGCAGCCATTACAAAACCTGCATGTGAAATAGATGAATATGCAAGCATACGTTTAACATCAGTCTGAACTAATGCCCAAATATTTGCAGCAGTCATAGTTACAACTACAACAACATATAATACTACTTCTAACCATACTATCCCACTATGAATTAAAAATTCAAAGATACGCATAGCTACGATAAAACCAGCTATTTTTGGAACAATTGACATATAACCAGCTAATGCGGCAGAAGAACCCTCATAAACATCAGGTGTCCAAGTATGAAATGGAACCATAGATAATTTGAATCCAAAAGCAGCTAATATAAATGCTACACCAACCAGTACAAAACCTATATCAGCATAGTTATTTGCATTAAGTACAGCTGCTATTTGATTGATCTCTACACTTCCAGTAAGAGCGTAAAATACCATTGCACCAAAAGAGAAGAAACCTGCCGCTAATGCACCCATTGTAAAGTACTTAACAGCTGCTTCGAAACTTTTATCACGGTTGTGCATAGCAATCATTGTATATAGAGCTAAAGATGCAGTCTCAAGTCCAACAAATACTAAGATTAAGTTGTCAGTTGCAACCATGAACTGGAATCCACCGATCATAAATAGGAAAAGTGCAAAGAACTCAGGGTAAGAGAACTCATGGAAACGCTTTGGCGTAAGTGCTAATGCTATAAATAACAGTGAAGCACCAACGATTATAAACTGCGAAAGAATAGCTAAACCATCTATAAGCATAACGTCAAAAAGACCCATTACAGTTCCAACTTGAGAGAAAACAGATGAACTGTCTAATAATAATCCAAAGTCAATAATTAAAAATAAGAAACTTAGCATTACATATAAACTCTTATCTAGTCCACCTTTAAAAAGATCAACTATTAAGATTAATAGTGCACCAACTATTGGAGTTAGCATTGGTGCAAGTGTAACTAAGTTTAATGATTCTACAGATACATTTACTGGTGACATTAGTTTGCCTCCTTCGCAGAAGTTTTTGTAATCTCAACACCTTCAATTAAGTTAGGGATACGAGATTTTGCTTCCTCTGAAATAGCTTTGTCGTGCATTAATTGTACAACTGACTCTACAGAGTTATTAATTGGTTCTAATACAGGTTTAGGATATACACCTAACCAGATAGTGATAATAGTTAATGGAATAAGTGCTACTAATTCTCTTTTATTAACATCTGGAAGATCTTTATTCTCATCTTTTGTAACTTCACCGAAGAACATTTTTTTATACGCTGCTAACATATAGATAGCACCAACGATAATTGCAGTACCTGCAAGTAAAGTTAAGATATGAGATTGTTGATAGAAACCTAGTAAACTTAAAAACTCACCTACGAAGTTTATAGTTAACGGTAAACCAACTGAAGCCATTAACATGATACCGAATATAGTTGCATAGTGAGGCATAACTGAACCAAGACCACCAAACTCACTCATTAGTTTTGTATGACGTCTGTCATAGATTACACCAACTAGTAAGAACAGTGCACCTGAAACAACACCGTGAGCAATCATTAAAAAGATTGAACCTGAAATACCCTCAACATTTAGTGCAAAAGTACCAAGGATGATAACACCCATGTGTGAAATTGATGAATATGCAACAACTTGTTTAACATCTTTTTGTGCATAAGCTACCATCGCAGTATAGATAATCATAATGATCGAGATAACTGCGATTGGGAACATAAATGCAACAGAAGCATCCGGGAATAGTGGCAGTGAAAAACGGATAAACGCATATGTACCCATTTTAAGTAAAATTGCCGCTAGTATTACAGAACCTATAGTCGGTGCTTGACCGTGAGCATATGGTAACCAAGTATGGAATGGAAACATTGGTACCTTGATAGCAAAACCAAGGAAAAATGCCACAAATAACCACATCTGGAATGACTCAGGTAATATAAGTCTGTACCATTCTAAGATTGCAAAACTCCATGTACCAGTAGCTTGGTAGTAGAAATATGCCATGAAAAGGATACCAACTAACATTACAAGTGAACCTGCAAATGTATATAGGAAGAACTTAACAGATGCGTATATACGAAGAGGACCACCCCATGCACCTATAATGTATAACATTGGTACTAGTGAAAGTTCCCAGAACACGTAGAACACGATTGCATCTAAAGCAGCAAAAACACCAACCATAGTCATTTGTAAAAATAGAAGAGTGATAATTAAGTTCTTCTCATCTTTAGTTGGAGTCAGTGAAGCAATACCTATCATAGTAAAGAACGATGCTAAAACAATTATGAAAAGTGAAATTCCATCAATACCTAAAGTATAGTTAATACCAAAAGCAGGTACTAATGCAATTTGTTCCATAAACTGCATACCAGATACATTTGAGTCAAACGAATACCATAAGATTAATGATAATACGAACTCAATCGTTGCAACAGCAGTACCGTAAGCACGCAAGCTGTCTTTTTGGATAGCAAATCCAAAAACTGCAGCTACTGCCGGAAAGAAAATTAAAATCGATAAGATATGATCTAACATCTATTAAACTCCTAAACCTGATAAGATTGTTTTAATCTCACCAGAATATCTTGCTGCTAGTCCAAAAACAACAGCTAATGACAGTAAACCTATAAGTCCGGCTACCATCCATTTAAGCATAGTAGATAAGTTTCCACTTTGCATCCCTCTTGTATTCTCCCCTGTTGCATATAGTATCTTACCGATACCATCAACAGTAGCATCAACAACTTTAAGATCAATTTTTTCCCAGAATAGTGTTGATAATTCTCTATATGGTTTTACTAAATACTCTTCATAAAAGTATGGAATATAG
This sequence comes from Sulfurimonas sp., assembly GCF_041583195.1. Lineage (NCBI taxonomy): Bacteria > Pseudomonadati > Campylobacterota > Epsilonproteobacteria > Campylobacterales > Sulfurimonadaceae > Sulfurimonas > Sulfurimonas sp. The sequence continues at coordinate 149,761 of NZ_JBFHGL010000004.1, read as the reverse complement.
TATTGGTTTTTAAGTAGTTTATAGCAAAATCTATTTTCCATTTCACTTGTACCATCTGGTACTTTAATGTCTTTTGACATATATTTTTTATATGCAAATGCAATAGATAAAAGTACTAAAAGCTGAGTACCAATTGTCATAGTCCAGTAAGCAACAGCTGAGTGTACATGGTACTCTGTAGCTGGTAGAAGCTGAGTAACCATCTCATAGTAGCTACCTTTAAGTGCAAAACCACCGATAATTGCTAATACTAATAATGGAGCCATTGCCCAAAGCATAAATTTGTATGCTTCGTGTGGGTGGAATCCAAGAGCAGAGTGACGATCTTCACCATGGAAGATTAGAGCGATAATTCTAAATGAATAGAATGCTGTTAAACCTGCAGTAGCTAATAGTACTGAATAGATTATAAAATGATGATCAACAAATGCTACCTCTAAGATTAGATCTTTAGAGAAGAAACCAGCTAATGGGAAGATACCTGCTAGTGCAACAGATGCAATAGTCATCATGATCATTGTACCTTTCATAGCCTTACCAAGTCCACCCATTTTAAACGGATCAAGTTCATCATCCATTGCGTGCATAACGTTACCAGCACCTAGGAATAATAGAGCTTTAAAGAATGCGTGAGCCATTAAGTGAAAAAGTGCAACCCAATAAGCACCAAGTCCAGCCGCAGCAAACATATAACCTAGCTGTGAAAGAGTTGAGTATGCGATTACACGTTTAATATCACGGTTAACTAGTGCCATAGTAGCTGCAAAAATTGCAACAAATGCACCAAGGCTAGCGATAAATAATCCAACATTAGGAATAAGTGCAAATAACTCATTTGAGCGAACAACTAAGTATACACCAGCCGTTACCATTGTCGCAGCGTGGATAAGAGCCGAAACCGGTGTAGGACCTTCCATTGCATCTGCAAGCCAAGTATGTAGTGGAAACTGTGCAGATTTACCCATAGCACCAACAAATAAGAAGATACCGATCCAAGTTAAAGTAGCTACATCTAAACCAGCCATTGCAGGAAATGCTACATCATACTGAAGAGAACCTGTGTTCCAGTAAATTAAGAAGATACCGATTAACATACCAAGGTCAGCTATACGGTTCATAATGAACGCTTCGTTAGCAGCCCATGTAGCAGACTCTTTTTTGTACCAGAATCCGATTAGACCCCATGAACAAAGACCAACACCTTCCCAACCAATAAATAGTCCTGCGAAGTTGTCACTCATTACAAGTACAAGCATTGAGAAAACGAAAGCTGATAGCCATGCAAAGAAACGGTTAAAACCTTTATCGTGAGACATATATCCGATAGCGTAAACATGAACTACAGTTGAAACTAATGTAACAACCATCATCATAGTTACAGACACTTGATCAACTACAAAACCAAAAGGTATGTAAAGATCACCCGTAGCCATCCAAGTCATCATCTCAACATGTAAAGTATGCCCTGTAGTTAAAACTAGTACTAAAAGAATAGTTGAACTAATTAGTGATACACCTAATAATATACTTGGAACAATACCAGTAATCACCATCTTTGGACGTGAACCGAATAGTGCTGCAAATAAAGAACCAACTAGTGGTGCAAATAAAGCTGTATATAAAAATAATTCCATTAGCTTATCCTTTCATTCTTGTCATAAAGTCAAGGTCGATATTGTTGTAACGTTTATGCCAAACAATTAATAAACCAAGTCCAACTGCAACTTCACTTGCAGCAATAGCAATTACGAAGAATGCAAACATTTGACCTGTAAGGTCTCCATAGTAATGTGAGATCGCTGCAAAAGCAATATTTACAGAGTTTAATAAAATCTCAGTTGCAAAAAACAGCATTAAAAGATTTTTTCTCTTCATTACACCAACTAATCCTATAGCAAAAAGGATTGTTGATAATACAAGGTAGTGATTTAATCCAATTTCCATCATTTAAGATCCTTTGGTTTCATTTTTTCAGCACGCATATCTTTGATTTCTTCTTCAGTCATAAGAGTTAAAGATTCATCCATTTTCTTACCTGCTAATACAATACCAGCGATCATAGCTACTAAAAGCATAACAGCTGCTACTTCAAAAGGCACTAGGTATTTAGTAAATAAAACCATACCAACCTCTTGTGTATTTCCTTCATCTCCTATTGGATAAAGTGCTGTGATGTTATCACCAAGAATTGGAGCTGCAAAAATTACAACAACTAAAACAGCACTGATAGTAGCTAGTCCTACTACAAGGTACTGATTACCTTTTTTCTCTTGAATCTCTCTCGTAGTGTCAAAAAACATCATACCAAAAGCATATAGAGCCATAACAGCACCAGAATAAACAACTATCTGAACTGCACCTAAAAAGTCAGCACCTAATATAAAGAAAAATGCCGAAATAAAAATCATCCCTGCTGCCAGTGCCGTAAGAGCGTATAACGCTTGAGATGTTGTTACTGTAATGTAGAACATCGCAATAGTTAAAAAAGCAAACAGATAAAAAGCAATCGCTTCAAACATACCCATACTCCTTAATATGCTAGAGGTGTTTTCTTAACACGCTCATCTTCATGTGGTGTAATAGCACCAAAACCTTCAAACTCTTGTTGAGTTCCCGCCTTCATCTTATCAAGTGGTGTTAACATATCTTCATAAAGAATGAAGTGTTCACGCTGTTCTGATGCATTCTCATACTCACCACCGTGTGTAATTGCAAGTTCAGGACAAACCTCTGCACAGTATCCACAAAAAATACAACGACCAAGGTTAATGCTGTATTCACTAACCTCTTTACGAGAGTTTTCATCAATTTTAGTGTCCATTCTAATACAGTTAGATATACAGATCTTCTCACATAGACCACAACCTATACATCTCTCAGCATCACTCTCCCAAAGTCTTTTCATCTCGTGAACTGCACGATATCTAGGACCTATTGGCATTTTTTCTTCAGGATATTGTACAGTATGGATATCAAATTTGATCATCTCACGAAGTACTACCCAAAGACCAACAAAAAGCTCACCTTTAAAAGTTCTGCTCATTACGCGCTTAAACTTACCCCACGGTGTAGTAGGGTAATCAGCGATATCTACCATAAAGTAGCCGTTATCGCTTACATTTCTATCGTTAAATTGTTCTTCAATTTTCATCAATCACCCCTTACATCATAACTAAACCAGTGATAACTATGTTTATCACTGCTATTGGCATTAAAACTTTCCAACATAACCACATAAGTTGGTCTGGTCTTACATCTGGCCAAGCTGCTCTTGTCCATAAGAAAAAGAAGAAGAAAAACGACATCTTACCAAGTAATGCTAATGCACCCCATAAACTTCCATCACCAAAACCACCTAAGAAAAGAAGAGGGATAACAAAAGAGATAAAGAACATATTTGCATACTCACCGATGAAGAAAAGACCCCATCTCATACCAGAATACTCAGTACCGAAACCATCAATAATTTCGTGATCATTTGCAACTAAGTGAAATGGTGTACGACCTGTTTCAGCAAATGCTGCAATCCAGAATAAAATAAATGCTACTGGCTGAGACCAAACTATCCAACCATGCTCAGCTTGGTAGTTATTAAAATCTATAAGAGACAATGAACCAACCATCATTATCGGAGCTAAAATAGATAAACCTGTAACAACCTCATACGAGATAAATACAGCAGCACTACGAGCAGCAGAGATAAGTGAGAACTTATTAGCTGATGCCATACCACCAAGAAGCGGACCGTATAGACCAACACCCATTACACCAAGGATATATAAAATACCAATATTGATATCTGATACGATTGGATTAACTTTGTATCCAAATATCTCAAAAGATGGTAAAAATGGAATTGCAGCTGCAGCCATAAAAGCTGTTGCAGCTGTAATAACCGGCGCTATTTTAAAGATACGACCAACAACACCAGATGGGATAATATCCTCTTTTGTAAATAGCTTTATACCATCTGCTGCAACTTGCAGTAATCCAAATGGACCAACATACATTGGTCCAAGACGACGTTGCATAAATGCAAGCACTTTTCTTTCAAAGTATGTACCTAAACCTGCTAAAGCAGAAAATACAAGTAAAATTACAACTATTTTGACAATAGTTTCAATTAAATATGCTGTTTCCATATATTATACCTTTTCTATCGAAGCTGAACTGAAGCGGTAACCGCTAAATAAAGCCTCTGAATTTAGATTTGAATCAAAAGTCGGTAAAAGTACTATTTCACCACTTATTTTATTATCACTTACAATGTTTGCAACAAGCTCACCATTATCAGTTTTTACTTTTACACTATCACCTTCGTTAAAGTCACTTGAACTTAGGTAATCTGCACTCATATATACACCGCTTACTTCATCTACATTTGTAGCTTTGTTTGTAAACTCAGAAAATTGTCTAACAGGGTTAGCTAAGTAAACTAAAGTTCCTTCTAGTTTATCTTCACCAAACGGAGCAACTTTTTGGTTTGTACTTTTCTTAACTTTTACATTTTCAAGCACGTAACCACGTTTTTCTGTTCCGTCATTTTCATAGTGATTTGGAAGAGAATCAAAATCTACTGTTTTAAATCCAGCATCTTCTGGAAGCTGTGCAGTGTAATCAACTGTAAATTCAGCTTTTAGACCAAGTGCATTTGCTATATCATTTAATACATAACCGTTGTACGGTAGTGCTGCATTTGTAGGGTTAACTCTTTTATTTATAGAAGTTAAAGTACCCTCTTGCTGGTTCATCGCCGGCATATCTAAATCACCGTTACCTAAAGCAGATAAAGTAAAATCACCTTTAGTGTTATAACCAACTGTATATCCACTAGCAGTCTCATCCAAGTCACAAATTAGACTTACACCTAAAGTATTTGTTAGAGTCGGGATCATTGTTACACCAAAATCTGTACATTTTTCAATTAATCCAAGTAAACGAGCACAGTTTTTAGAGTTTGGATGGTTATATAGATCCGGTCCTGCTATTAGAGCAAAAGTATCTTTTTTAGCAAGATTTTTATTTAATGTTTCCATAAATTTATCATCTAAACCTAAAACAGCTAAAAGAGCGTTGTCATCAACCACTACATCTTTTTCAACTTTTTTAGGAACCATCTTTTTCTTCTCTACCTGAACCTCTTCCTCTTCACCTGTCTCTTCATTAACTTTAGTCTCTGTTACCATCTCTATAACTTCTTCTTTAATAGTTTCAGTTACAGTTACAGTTTTTTCAGAGTGGAAAGATGCTAAATACTCTTTCACATCAGCAGGCAAATTGTCTTTTTCAGCAAATAGATCAAGTACTAAATAAAGTGCTGCCTCTTCTTGTAGTGGTGCATGCTCTACTGTCATAATAGACTTACCTAGACCCTCAATAATTGGATCTTTTACAGGGTGGAAGTATAAACCAGCACCTTTGTTTACAGTCATAGAATTATTAAGTGCATATCTAGCATTTGGATTATCGCTCTTAAGTGCAGTACCGATAGAAACAACGAAGTTAGAGTTATGAGTAGCTTTTAAGTCGTTTCCGTACAGTTTTGTTCCACTTACTTCACTATAATTATTTAAAAATGTTTTGAATGCATATGCATCTTTATTTACTAGTTTAGCACCTGTTTTTTCTTTGATCTTTTGTAAGATCAATGCTTCTTCATTTGTAATAGTTGATGTAAATTCAATAGACTCAGCTTTATTAAACGCTTCAACTGCAGATGCAAATGCAGCTTCGTCTTTACCTTCAACTCTGTTTTCATAGTCAAATGCATAACGTCCTGCACCACAAAGTGATACATAGTTCCACTCATTCATAACACGATAAATTTTCTTAGTATCATCCGAAACACTTGTATGTTTAACATCGTAAGAGATCTGACATCCTGCAGAACAGTGTCCACAAGTAGCTGGAATCTGCTCTAATTCCCAAGCGTTTGATTTATACATAAACTGAGTATCTACAAGTGCTCCAACAGGACAAACTGCAGCACATTCACCACAAGATGTACAATCAAGCATATCTTCACCGCTTGTTAAACCTATTACAGATTTGTTAAGCTTATTCCACATAGCATATGCATCTTTAGGCATTGTCTCTTTATACTCAGCATCTAATGCATCAGCACCACGCGGTACAGTTTTTAAAGAGTTGTCACCGATCATATCTTTACATGCAGTTGAACATCTCTCACAAACTATACAAAGGCCCGGATCATAGTGAAGGTGACCCCAATCTTTCGCTTCACGGTTCACATCTTTGATGGCATAACTTTGTGAATCAACGCCTAGTTCAAGTGTATAGTTTTGAAGTTCACACTCACCACTTTGATCACAAACACCGCATTGTAGAGGGTGATTTACATCATAAACCTCCATAATTGCACGGCGTTCTTTTTCAATGTTCTCAGTAGAAGTGGTAATATTCATACCCTCTTTAGCCTTGGCATTACAAGCATACACCTGTTTACCATCAGCTTCTACCAAACAAATTCTACATGCAAGAGTTGGACTACATCTTGTTAAATAACAAATTGCAGGTATAAATATATCATTTGCGCGCGCTGCATTTAATATAAATTCACCCTCTGTAGTTTGAATCTCTTGATTATCTATTGTAATTGTAATACTGCTACTCATTTATTACCTCTAACTTTACTTGATTGTATCTATAATTTGATGATTTTGAATCGACATCGAAAGTAGGATTATAGGCAATCGTACCTTTTAAATGTCTATCGAGTTGAAAGTTTCTTACATACTCTATTCCATCAATTATAAATTTCACTTTATCTCCAGACTTTATTTTAGCTGCCATTGCAAATTGCTCAGAACCTACTAAATCAGTCTTTTCCATAATCTGTTTACAGTCTTTTGTAAAGATTGAAAACTGATCTATTGGATTTTTACTATATACAACACTTCCGTTAAACTCACCTAATTCTTCTACTTCATCCAGTTTTGGTCTTTTTCTATTGCTTTTTGCTTCAATTTTGTAACCACGGTATTCATTTCCGATATTGTCATAAAAATAATCAAGTTCATCAAATGCTATATCTTTAAAACCTAACTTGTGAGTATAATCAATAGTATTTTCACTAACTACACCTAAGGCTGAAGCTAAATCGTTTAACTCATAACCTTTATACTCAACACCTGAATTTAGAACAACAAGATTTTTGTCAATATTAACAAATGTCCCCTCTTGCTGATTTAAAGCAGGCATATCTAAATCACCGTTACCTTTTGCACTCAACGTGTAATCAGCTTTAACGTTGTAACCTACACTTAGTCCATCTTGAGCCTCATCTAGATCACAGATCAGACTTACACCAAGTGTATTTGTTACAGGTGGAATTACAACAACTTTGAACGAAGTATTTTTTTGTAAATATCCTGCAATAAGTGCTATGTTGTTCGCACGAGGATGATTAATAACATCTTCACCGATTATTAACATTGGGTTGTTTTTTCTAAAATATCCACGTTTTAACTGTTCTAACTCTTCTTCAGATATATTGCTCTCACCACAAAGATAACCTAAGTCAAGTGAATCAAAAAAATCTTGTTGATTTGACTTATCTTCAACAAATGTATCAGCTATCATAGCTAAGGCAGCTTCTTCACTTCCAACTTCATTTTTAATAAATAAAGATACTAAGTTTGCAATAGAGCTTTCCTCTACTGGGTGTACAGATGCTACATATGCTTTATTATGGTTTACAGCTTGTGCAAGTGAAAATCTGATCATAGGATTATCAGAAGATATTGAACATCCAACTGAGATTACATAATCACTTTTTTTAATATCTTCGAGTGTCCCATTATATAGTAAAGTATTTGCTGATGATGCAAAACTCTCCATAAACTCTTGATATTTTTTAGCTTCATCATTTACAAGGTTAAATCCAAGTTTTTTCTTTAACTCATTTAAAATATAAGCTTCTTCATTAGTTATTGCAGAAGTGAATATTACATTTTTAGCACTTTTTAAATTTTGAAGTGCATCAGCAAATGAATCTTCATCTTTGTTTAGAACCTTGTTTTCATAATCAAATCCAAATCTTCCTGCACCACATAGTGATGAAAACTCTGATTCGTTAGTAACTCTAAGAATACTATCACCTTTGGACTCGTAGTTAAGTGAACACGCACTTGAACAATGTGCACATGCTGATGGAACCTGTTTTAGCTCCCATGCATTTGATGAATATTTAAACTCTGTAGAAGCCATTGCTCCAACAGGACAAACAGATATACACTCACCACATTCTATACAGTTCTTGCGATTTATATCGATCTCAGATTTGTATCCACCCGGTTTAATATAAAGTGCTTCACTACCTACAACTTCGTTACAAACAGCTGTACACTTTTCACAAAGAATACAAAGACCCGGATCATAAGTGTGAACACCCCACTTTTTCTTCTTACGTGCTTGATCACGTACTGCAAACGTTTGTTCTTCAACTGAAAACTCAAGAGTTTTATTTTGAAGATCACACTCACCAGACTTATCACAAACACCACACTGTAAAGGGTGGTTTACATTGTACATCTTCATGATATTCTGACGCTCTTTGTAAAGTGAATCTGAATCAGTTTTTACTTCAATACCCTCTACAGGAGGAGTATTACATGAAAGTACGAAACCATCTTGACCTTCAACCTCTACACAACACATACGACATGATGCATTAGCTGTAGTTTTTGGCAGATAACACATAGTAGGTATATATATACCTTCACGTCTTGCAACGTCTAAGATAGTCTCACCTTTGTTAGCGCTAAATTCTTGTCCATTAATTTTAAACTTAATCATAGCGCCTCCTTACCTAGCTACCATAGCGATGTAGTAACAACGCATACAACGTTCAGCTTCGCTAATCGCTTGTTCTTGCGTAAAACCAAAATTAACTTCTTGGTTATTATACTTACGAATATTTACATCTAGAACTTCAGATTTTTGACGAGGAACACCGGCTAACCAACCAGTAATTTTCTCATTTTTGTCATAAACCTTCATTTTTCTTAAGTGATCTTCCATTATCTCATCATCAGTTAATGTAATCTCACCACCGTTTTGAACATAACGGCTAATTACAGATGCTGCACGTTTTGCTTGACCAACTGCATTAACAATAGTCATTGGACCATATTCACAGTCACCTGCTGCAAAGATCCCTTTACGGCTAGTCATGTAATCTTTACCGTTTGTTTTAAGTGATGCCCAAGACGTCATCTCTAATTCCCACTCTTCTGGTAAGTGTGAAAAGTCAGCCGACTGAGAAACAGCAGGGATTAGATAATCAACCTCAATAGTCTCAGTAGCACCCTCAATTTTAACTAACTGTGGACGACCACCATCAGGGTCAGGTACTAGCTCAAACTTGTCTACATCAAGTGACTTTAATACATCGTTTTCATCATTCATTTTTGCAACTGCCGAGTGGAAAATAAACTCTACACCCTCTTCAACTGCTTCATGGTACTCTTCGTAGGTAGTGTTACGGATAATTGTTTTTTCATCACGACGATAAAGCATAATTACACGCTTAGCACCTGCACGAATTGAACAACGAACAACGTCCATAGATGTAAAACCACCACCAACACATGCAACTGTTTTGCCAGTTAGGTCAACATGATCAGTTGGAAGCATTTGCTGCTTCTGAACATGTTCAGGTGTTGTAATATCGAATTTTTCATACAGGTTTATCCAATCAAGAAAATCGATTGCACCCCAGTAACCTTGAATCTCTGTACGTTCGTTATCACATCTTACTTTTTTAGAAAGTCTAGTTCCTGAAGCTATCATAGTCGCATCGTAGTCTGTCTCAAACTGACGCATCTCATCAGCTGTTACTTTATGATTCATTATAAAGTTAACACCAAGATCTTTTACGGCTTCTATATCTTTTTGATATTTACCCCAAGGCATACGATATTCAGGTACACCGACAGTAACTTCACCACCAAGAACTGGAAGTTCTTCATAAACATCTACTTCTACACCATCAAGTGCTAAATAGTATGCTGTAGTTAAGCCTGCAGGTCCTGCACCGATAACTGCTACTTTTTTTCCTATAGGAGCTTTTTTCTTGCCCTTGCCAGGATGGTAAAAACCAAGACCGTGATCTGTTTCATAGTCAGCACCAAGACGTTTTAACTCCATAATAGATATAGGAGAATCAAGATTTGTTCTTCTACACTCATCTTCACACGGGTGCGGACATACACGTCCACATGTATGTGCAAGAGGCATTGTTTGTCTAGTAGCACGTAGAGAATCATCTAGTCTTAAATCGCGAACACCTTCAATATATGCAGGAATATCAACATGCGCAGGACATGCATCCATACAAGGTGCAGTAATTTTAGCTATATAATCCACATCTTCGTTATAGTGTTTTGATGGTTTTTGGCTATTGATACACTCTAAAAAAGTATCTTCAAAATGTGTCATAAGATCAAGCAGTGGATTTGGTACAGTTTTACCAATCTCACACTTAGATGTCAGCTGCATAGATTTACAAACCTCTTTTAAATGGTCCATATCTGATACACTACCTTCACCACGAGCAATCTTATCTAGTAGATCGTATAAAATACGTCCGCCCCAACGTCCAGGTGCACATCTACCACACGCTTCAGAATACTCTTGATATTGATGAGCATATTCAGTAGCCAGCTTTACAACATCTATATTTTCATCAAATATAGCTACACCATCCCAACCTATAAACGCTTTAGAAGAAGAATGTTCATTATATTGAACAGGTAAATTATAAGCTGATTCTTGCCATTCAGCTTCAGGCTTACCGATATTGTTGATCTGCTCTTCGCGCCACGTTGAGAAATATACTTTACTCAAAACTAACCCTTAACCTTTTTTAACAACGATAGTCCAGTCAACTTCGTTGAATTTTAATGAATTAAGAAGCTCATATCCGCATTCTTTTACTAAGTCTGCCGAATTTTGAACCGGTGTAAAATCACCGATTTCAAATAAAAATATAGCAACTTCACCTGCTTTATGCTCGTCTAAAATCTCTTTCATACGAGGTTCATAGTTATCTTTTAAATGTCTAAGGTCATATCTTTTCATTATCTATCTACCTCACCAAATACGATATTTGTAGTACCGATGATCGATACAACATCCGGAATATAGTGACCAGGTAATAGGTCAGTTAAAATTCCTGTATGCCAGAAAGACGGCGCACGAAGTTTAAGTCTATACGGATAAGCTCCACCTTGAGAATTGATAAAGAAACCAAGCTCACCTTTTGGAGATTCAGTCGGAACATAAACCTCACCTACAGGTGGACGCATACCTTGAGTTACAAGTACAAAGTGTTGCATTAATGAGTAGTTCTGAGTCATAATGTCTAACTTTGGAGCTGAAACATACTGAGGTGCATGAGCCATAAGTTCAGTTTGGTTGTTTTTTACAGTCTCTTGATACATATCTATTGTTTGATAAAGGATCTTCGCAGACTCTCTCATCTCTTCCATGTAGATACGGTAACGAGCATAGTTATCACCTTTGTCAGAGTAAGGAACATTAAACTCAACTTCATCGTATAACTCGTACGGCTCTTCTTTACGGATATCCCAAGCTACACCAGATGCACGAAGCATTGGACCTGTACAACCCCAAGATAGTGCCATATCAGTTGGTATAGTACCAACCTCTTCCATTCTCATTAACCAGATACGGTTTTGATCAAGTAGATCTTCGTAATCTTTAATGTTTTGAGGTAGTTTATCTAAGAAAGTTTTTAGCTGAGCTATAAAACTGTCTTGAATATCTAAAGGTACACCACCGATACGGATAGCTGCATGAGTTAAACGTGCACCACAGTAACCTTCCATAATATCCATTAAATATTCACGTTCACGGAATGCAAATAAGAATACTGTCATTGCTCCGATATCAAGTGCCGTTGTAGCTAACCAGAAAAGGTGAGACATTAAACGGTTGATCTCTAAAAGCATCATACGAATTACTTTTGCACGACGAGGTACTTCTAAACCTACAAGTTTTTCAACTGCTAATGCAAAACCGTAGTTGTTTGAAGATGAAGCGATATAATCCATACGGTCAGTTGTCGGCATGAACTCATTGTAGATCATGTTTTCAGCCATCTTCTCCATACCACGGTGAAGGTATCCAACATCAGGATGTGCTTTTACGATTTGCTCTTGTTGAAGGTGAAGCATTAAACGTAACTGTCCATGAGCTGATGGGTGCTGAGGACCGAAGTTTAATATAAGTTCATTATCTTCTCTATCAAAAGTAATATTTTCAAAAAACGGCGTTAATCTATTTTTTACTTGTGCCATACTTTTACCACCTATCTTTGAGGATCATCAATAACTTTTGATGACTCTTTATCTAATTTTTTAATCATAAATACACCGCCGTCTTCTTGGTAAGACTGTGCTTTATCTTTATTTTCTTCTTTATCCGGATCCATTCCCTTAGGTACTTCATGACCAAGACGTGCAAAACGCTCAGAATCATATCTGTCAATACGAGCAGTATCACGAAGTTCAGGCCCGATAATATCGCGTGCTTCTTTTCCGTAAATTTTATCAACTTCATACCATGCAGCAAACTCATCACCTTGCAGTGGATAAGTTTTAAGAAGAGGGAAACCTTGCCAGTCATAAGGCATTAGTATACGCTTCATAAACGGGTGTCCGTTTGCTTCGATACCGAACATATCGAACATCTCACGCTCACTCCAGTCAGCACAGCGGAAAAGGCTAGATACAGAATCAACAGCCTGACCATCTTTGATAGCCATTTTGATACGAATACGTTTACGCTTAGCCATACTTAACATCTGATAGAAGATCTCAAACTCACCGCGATCAGCTAAAAAGTCAATAGCACTCATCTCTGAAAGCTGTGTATATTCTAACTCATCTCTCATAAGCTCTAATACACCGTAAATATCTGATGGATTGATCCATACAGTCATTTGCTCAATTTGGATAAATGCATCCAATACTTCAAACTTAGCTTTAATAGCATTCAGATCAGCTAAAAACTGTGCATCACTTTCTACATCAAACTTTGCAACTTGTGGAGCTTTCCAATATCTGTCTGTGTAGTAAGGTTTTTTTTGTACATTATCTTTTGGTTTATATGCTCTCATTACATTAACCTTTTAGCTTTTTGTGCACGACCTGCTTTGTTTGCACGAATTTTCTTTTGAAGTAACATAACACCATACTGAAGTGTCTCTGGACGAGGTGCACAACCTGGAAGGTATAAATCAACAGGGATAATTCTGTCAGCCCCTTGAACAGTTGCATATGTGTTAAACATACCACCAGTATTTGCACATGAACCCATAGAGATAACCCATCTAGGCTCAGTCATTTGATCATAAAGACGTTTAATGAATTCAGCGTGCTTTTTAGTTAAAGTACCTGCTACGATCATAACATCTGCCTGACGAGGAGATGCACGGAAAATAGTACCAAAACGGTCAAAGTCATATCTTGACGCACCTGATGCCATCATCTCGATACCACAACAAGCAAGACCATAAGTAAGTGCCCATAGTGAGTTCGAACGTCCCCAGTTAGCAATCTTATCAATAGATGTAAGTGCTACAGGTAAACCACCATCTTGTGTATAATTTATTTTATGTTGTGCCATTCAAGCGCTCCTTTCTTCCATGCATAAACAAAACCTATTGCTAATAATGCGATAAACATTAGCATCTCAGCTAAACCAAACCAGCCTAATGCTTTATAATCAACTGCCCACGGAAACATGAAGATAATCTCCACATCAAAAAGTAAAAACAGTAATGCAAATAAGTAAAATTGTGGTGAAACTCTATTTGGTTGTTTCGTAACTTCCGGTCCACACTCATAAACTGAAAGTTTAATCTTTTCAGTATCTTTTGCCGCTAAAGCACGACTTGCAAGTCTTGCAATTATCGTAGTTCCTATAAATGCACCAAATGTTATTACAAATAGTACAAATACACCAAAATACGGATTTGCAGTAGTAATATGCTCCATCTAAGCTATCCTTCAATATATATCTTTTGATTCCCTATTTTTTGCCATTAAAATACCCATGACATGACTATAGAAAAAACAGTTACTTGCACTATATCAAAAAGAGTATTAAATGAAGTTGTGAAAAGAAATAAGAATTGATAAATGTAACAAAATGCAACATCAAAATTATAGATAAAAAACTATATGTGTAGAAAAGTAATAGTTTTTCACCCTAAATATACAAAATATGGAAGATTTGTAACTATTCTAAAAATCCCATGACTTTTTCAGAATCAAAATTTCCAACTTTTTCTCTGTGGATCTCATCTGCGAAATCTTTCATTGTAAAAAGAGGTTTATCTTTAACTGCCACCTTATATGCAGTATTTTTTACAATGAGATTTATTTGACCACCAGAAAGAGGATAATGAGCTAACTTTTTAATAGAAAAATCTTTCTCGTAAGGGGCTTTTTTAGGAAGCATTTTTTCCCAAAGCTGTTCCCTTTGAGCCTCATTTGGTTTTTTGAACTCTATTTTATAGTTAAAACGTCTAGAGAATGCTTTATCAATATTTTCAAGTAGATTCGTAGTAGCTATAAGCATGCCTCTGAAGTTTTCAATTTGTTCTAAAAATATGTTTTGCATCTGATTATGCATCTGATCTGAACCTGTAATGTTACCGCTTGAGCGTGAACCTAGAAATTGATCTGCTTCGTTTAGTAATAGTATTGGTTCTGTTTTAGTCTTCTCAGTCAGATCATAAAATGTATCAAAAATTTTACGTACATTTTTTTCACTCTCACCTACATACATAGAAAGAATTTTAGAACAATCAAATGCTAGAACCTGACGCTTAAGTGATTTTGCTAACGAATATGCCGTCATTGTTTTACCGGTTCCAGCAGCTCCGTAAAAAATAATACGCGCATCTATTCCGCGTTTTTTGTCTTTTATACCCCACTCCACAAGGCGGTTTACAACCTCTTTATCAACCTGACGCATCAAGTTATCAAGCGTGTCCCTAGTATCTGGGCTTAATACAACATCATCAAGTGAAGTTGTAGGCTCAACAAGTTCAAAAATATCTTGTTCTTCTATAAGTGCGTTTAGTTTTAAGCGTGTTACTTTTTTATTTTTATTTGGATGGATTATACTTTGAAGTACATCATCAGCTATATAAAATGCACGGCTGATTCCACCAAATGGATTTAGCATCTCTTCATAATCAATTATACCTTCACTTAAAAGGTGTGAACCCTCTTCTAATAGTGAACGGTTTTTTATACGATCATACTCATCTATTGAGATTAGATCAATAAGAGTATTCATCTCTCTTAAAGATGCATCTGTCGCTGAGTATTCTTCACGTAAAAGTGCTATAAATATAACCTGCTCTAACCCTTCCATCTTTTTTTGTTTGAAAAACTTATCTAAAACAAGTTTCTCTTCCGTTTGTTCAACTCTTTGCTCAATTCTTGCTTCAAGCAGTTTTAGCTTGTTTTGAATTCTCTCAATCCCAAGCGAGTGTTCATGTACATTTTGACGAATTGAGCTTATCTTTTGATATAACTCTATTCTAAAGAACTGATCTTGCAGATATTCCAGATGATCTATATATGGTTTTGCTTCTGGAAGATCCATCTCTGCAGTAACATCCTGCATCAATTTTAAAAATGATGCAGCTAATCCTACAGCAGTATTTAAAAGCTCTAATGGTGTTACTTCAGCTATTTTCATAGGTGTGAAACTTTGCTGATTTAACCAACCAAGTTCAAGAAGATTTTTAATCTCTTTTAAATGTGCTAGGTACTCATAGTTATCTGCTCCAAAAAGACTTTGCAGTATATCTAGAACTAAGACATCATCATTACCTTCTACATATTTAAAAGCTAAATACTGAAGGATTTTAGCCTCGTTTTCACTACATTTTAATTGTGAAAATATTTGCGATTTAGCTATATTTTTTTCTTTTAAAAATTCTACTAATGTTTTCAAAAAAATCCTTAAAATTTATATCCTATACCCGTAGATACAAGTAATATATTTGAATCAGTAAACTCACCGCTTAAGTGAGAATTATTAACTTTTCTGTCATCACGCATTGAATACAATGTTGATATTCCAAAGTCTAACTTTTCATTTACCTGATATCTCATACCTACCGATACAGACGTAGAGTCAGAATCAGGTAATTCAGGTCCTAGAGTTGATTCTGGTATTGGAGTGTTATCAAAAACTATACCAGCCATTAACTTGTATTTCTCTAACTGATGCGTAACACCAAAACGGTATGCACTCACATCACTCCAGTCTTTTAAACTAGGTGTTCCAAATACTGCTTCTCCCACTACATCTTCAAAGTCAAAATTCAAACTATTATAAGATGACCAAAAATTTCTCTCATATACAAATTCAACTGTTGTTTTTTCAGCAATTGTATATGCCAAAGCTATGTTTAAAGATGCCGGTAGCGGTACTGATACGCTAACTCCGACTTTTCTTTGGGGATTAATTAACGCCATATGATATATATCGGCATCACCGTCTAAAGTCAGATCAATATTTGAACGATAAGTCACACCTACCTCAACTTCTTTAGTTGGTTTATATGCAAGTGCTAAGTTATATCCAAAATCCAAAGAATCACCCTCTAGTTTTTGTAAATATACGGTAGGAATCTGAGCTTTTACAACGCCTGAACTGTACACCATTCTAAGTCCAGCTGCTAATGAGAACTTATCATTGAGCATATATGCAACACTGGGATTAAGCTCTATAGTTTGCAGGGAAAACTCTTCTGAGAGTGCAGCTGCAGGCTGCTGAGACCATCTTTTTGAAAGTCCGCCCGGACTAACCATACTTAAAGCATAACGAACCTGTCCAACTTTAGGTGATATATAATGAAAAGAAGGAACTAAAAAGTCTTCTTTCTCTGAGCTTGTAGCTACACCGTTTGTAGTTCCGAGTAATGTTGTAACACTACCTTTATAATCAACCTTGCTTAATCCTATATATATAAGGTCTAGTTCCATTTGTGAACCGTCACTCATAAACGAGATGTTCGCCGGATTATAATAAGCTGAATCAACACCTGAAGAGTGTGCTACAACTGCTGAACTAAGTGCTACTGCATTAACTGATTTTTCAGGTATATTGTATCCCCCTGCAAGTAATGCAGAAGCTGCAAACATTGGTACAAAAACTTTTTTCATTTATTCTCCCCTAGATCGTATATTGACAAATCTTACAAAACTATAGCTTAACTTATTCTACAAATGAGTATAACAGCTCAATTTCCTGTTTCCAAATGTCACTATTTATAGTCTCTAACACAAGTGGAATATCATCCATCCTTTCATCATTCATAATAAACTTAAAGGCATCAAGACCTATTTCACCTTCACCTATTGAATGGTGTCTGTCCTTTTTACTTCCAAGTGGCGGCTTAGAATCATTTATGTGCATACCCATAAGTTTGTCACGACCTACAACTCTGTCAAACTCACCCCATGTTTTATCATAAGCTTCGCGAGTACGGATATCATATCCTGATACAAACATATGGCAAGTGTCTATACAAACACCGACACGACTTTTATCTTCAACCTTATCTATAATGTAAGCAAGATGCTCAAACGTATAACCTAAGTTTGTACCTTGACCCGCCGTATTTTCTATAACTGCTTTTACATTGTTTGTACGATCTAGGGCTATATTTATAGATTCGGCTATAACGTCTAAACATCTCTCTTCAACATCACGTAAAAAGACCTCATCTTTTTTCTCTTTAGCAGATAACTTTACAAGATGACTTCCAGGATGAAAGTTAAGACGATCAAGTCCTAAAACTTCACAACGCTCTAACTCATCTATAAAAGCGTTTCTACTTTTTTCAAGCTTATCCTCTTCAGGATGTCCAAGATTGATAAGATAACTATCGTGTGGAAGTATATGTTTTGGCAAAATTCCAGATTTTTCAAGACTCTCAAACCATAGATCAAGAGTTTTTGCATCAAAAGGTTTTGCATCCCAACGTTTTTGGTTTTTCGTAAAAAGTGCAAATGCCTTTGCACCAATATCCATAGCATGATTTACTGCGTTTTGAACTCCACCGCTTGCACTTGTATGTGCACCAACAAATTTATTTGACATTGTTTACTCCGCCTCTTTAAATTTAAATATTATGTTATTTTTCATATCTTTAAAAAAAGTAGTTTTAGCATCTACTTTATACTTTATGTCTACATCTTCATTTTGGATCTTTTGAAAAAAACCGTTATCTGTTTTAGTTAAATTTATCGAATCATATATAGGTTTTGATAAAAGTATATTTTGCATCAAATCACTTGGATATGAATGGTTTAAATAATCTGCATTAAAACCACTCTTTGTCATGCATCCTTCATCAACGCACACTAGATGGTTAATAGAGATCTTTTTAATACTGTTTCCGGCTATAAAAAGCTCCAATTCTATAGCTTTGTCAGAATTTCTTATATATCCAAGATCTGCAAACTTTATCTTTGGTGATTTTATTATGATTATTTTGCTTTGGGTGTGTTTATACTCTTTTAAACTACACCCTGAAAACATTAAAACTAAAGCTACTAAAAGATATCTCATAAGTGGAAGTTTAACATAAATAAAGAATTATCTTTTTTATGCTTTTAACTTGGTTTATATTCTTTATAAAATTTTTCAAATTCTTCCACAGGGAGTGGCTTAGAACAATAATATCCTTGGTAACAGTTACAACCTATCTCTTTAAGATACTCAACTTGTTCTTTTTGCTCTATACCCTCTGCAATGATATTCATATTTAAAGTTTGACCCATTTTAACTATAGTCTCAACAAATATCGATCCCTCTTTTGTATTAAAATCATCCATAAATACTTTGTCAATTTTTATATTATCGATTGGGAACTTTTTCAAATATGAAAGAGATGAATATCCAGTACCAAAATCATCCAGTGAGATAGTAAGTCCGTTTTCACGTATCATATTTAACGTATAAAGATTATTGTCATTCTCTTCTAAAAACAGATATTCCGTAACCTCTATATCAATTTTTGAGGGATCAACCTTTGTATCTTTAAGCAGTTTTGTAAGTTTATATTCAAAACTCCTATCAAGCAGTTGTTTTGTAGCGACATTTATAGATACTATAATATCTATCCCTTTTTCCTTCCAAGCAGCCTGTTGTTTAATCCCCTCTTCTAAAACCCAGTCGCCAAGTTCTGTAATAAACCCATTTTCCTCTGCAAGTGGAATAAACACATTTGGCGGGATCATACCTTTTGACGGGCTTATCCATCTAATTAAAGCTTCAACACCTAAAATTTCTCCGGTTTTTACATCTGTTTTAGGTTGATAATAGAGCTCATACTCTTTATCCTTAAGTGCTTGACGCATCATCTTATCAAGCGTTATTGTATCTTTAACTTTTTGATTAAGTTCCTCTGTAAAATAATGATAACATGCACGCCCGTTTTTCTTAGCCTCGTACATTGCCATACTAGCGTGTTGCATTAAAGATACTTCATCTTTTCCGTCTTTTGAATATATAGCTATACCTACACTACAAGTTATATTAACAGGATGAGTTTTTATAACCCACTGTGTACTAAGTGACTTTTGTATATTTTCAACTATCTTCGTCAATTCACTTAATGTGTCATATTGATGCAGAATAACTACAAATTCATCCCCTCCTACACGTGCTACAAAATCATTTTCAGGAATAGCCTCTTTGATTTTTGAAGATACTGATTTTAATAACTCATCACCTATTGTATGACCTAGTTCATCATTAACTGTTTTAAAGTGATCTATGTCTAAAAATAAAAATGCAAACTCTTTTTTATCATGCGCTGAGTCTGCGATTTGTCTTTTTAAATATTCATCCAAAGAGTGACGGTTTGCCAAACCGCTTAAAGAATCTGTTCTAGCCATTCTATACAACTCTTTTTGCTCTTTGTTAAGCCTTGAAAATGTTTGAACCATCGATGCACGTATAGCTTCGAGTTCTTTTATTTTAAATGATTTTGGAACAGCGCTCTGATAATATGCATATTGACGTAATTTTTCCAAAGGCCTTGCAATTATATATTTTATGATTGTCCATGAGACAAGCAGTAATATAATAGGCAATAGACCAAAATAAATTGAAAAATATATTTTATTTTGATTAAAATGCATATCGATCTCTTCATTATCAAACATAAATATTAATCTTAACGTGTGTTGCACGCCATTATCATAAAACCTAACAAGTCCCTCAATACCTTTTTGGGAATATATCTTTTCATATGCTGATAAAGTACTATCCGAAATCAAATCTGTTACATATGGGATACTATTATAAGATGGATCTGTCGTTACTACTATCTCATCACCTTCTACAACAAGTATAGCAGCTATATAATCGTTATTTGACGTGTATCTGTCTAAAATAGCACGGGAAGAGTTTACATTTGAATCTTGAGAGATATTTTTTGAAAGTATATAACTAAGTTCAGACATATTGTTTTTTAGAGAGTTTAATATAACAAGTGATGTTTCCTCTTTTTGCTTTAAATAATAGTTTGCAAAAATCAAGTATACGATTAAAAGCACAAACATCAGTGTAATTTGTGTAAATCTTTGTATTGTCAAAAGCATATTACAGTAACCCGCTCATTTGATAATGAGAATCTTTCATTTTGTTTTTTAACTCTTTCGTAAGACTTTTATTTATCCACTTAATATTTCCAAGACTTTCAGAAAAATCTTTATAGCTTAGTTCTAACATATACGGCTTTATCGTTTTATAAAATTCGTAAGGGTCTTTCTCAAGTTTATTTATAGCCTTATCGACTAACTTTTTTAACGATACAAACTGTTCCTTATGCTTAAGCAACGTTTCTTCTTTCGTATACAATGCATCGATCACCAAGAGGTCTAAGTCACTCTTTGTAGAAGCTATGTTTTTAAAACCTTGTTTTTTAAGCTTTAGATCGTATGGAGTGTATGTAACGATTATAGTAGGCTTTTGGAGATCTTTAGAATTAATAGAAGATATGTATCCCTGATCACGGTTTATATAGTTTATTTTTTTATCTTGTAGTTTGTACTTTTTTATAAAACCTTTTAGCAATGTATTGTTTATAGAGTCCATTTCCAAATATGCATCGATCTCTTCTGTAGTATTTTTTAGAATATCTATTGATACGTTGCTCATAACTATATCTCCGCCGTAAGAGCGATCAAACAAGATTATAGGCATAAGTGAAGCATCTTTTTTTGAAAGTACGCTGTGTTCATACTGTGTACCTACATATGCATCTGCATTCCCAGCTTCGTAAAGATACATGTTTTCACTTAATGATGTAACGTGTAACAGTTTTATATTTAAAGGCTTTAACCACCCTTTTTCTTTTGCGTAATAAAGTGGTGAATAACCTATCCATGTTGAAGCAGATACTTTAAGTTTTTTTTCTTCCGTTGATGAACAAGATGTAAGTAAAAATATAAGTGATAGAAATAAAAATATTTTTTTGTACAAAGTAAATCCCCTTTTTAAATGAGAACATATTTATATCATAAATATCTATAAAAGTAAAATATTTAATAACATATAATAATATGTGTGATTTTTTTGGCAAATTGACATATTTTTGAGAATTAAAAAGATAATTTATTAATATTACAATATGAAAATCCATATAGATATAGATTGTTT
This sequence comes from Sulfurimonas sp., assembly GCF_041583195.1. NCBI lineage: Bacteria > Pseudomonadati > Campylobacterota > Epsilonproteobacteria > Campylobacterales > Sulfurimonadaceae > Sulfurimonas > Sulfurimonas sp. The sequence continues at coordinate 128,011 of NZ_JBFHGL010000004.1, read as the reverse complement.
TTTTGTTAGTGCCATACGTACAATAGATCCCAGCCTTGAGCATAAAGCCGTAGCTATAGGCGGGAGAAGCGATACTAAAATATTTGACAATGAAGCTAAAAACCAAACCGTGAATTTAGAAAACTCAGGAAGCTTCGTACCAACTTTTTACAAAGCTTACGAGGCTAAAGATGATGACTTAAATGCCTTTAGAGATAGTGACGGAAAAATACGCGGTATCTTAACAACATCCAGCTATGAAGCACGCTCATACGGCGTTAAAACTGCTATGCGCATTGAGGATGCACTAAGGTTATGTCCACATCTGATCATCAAAGCACCAAACATGTCTTTATATCAAAAGTTATCACATAAATTGCATGAGTTTCTACAGACAAAGATCCCTTTGATAGAACAGGCAAGTATAGATGAGTTTTACGGTGATTTAAGTGGCTGGATAGAAGATGAGGATGTCGAAGAGTTTATAGATAATTTACGACATGAGATAAAAAAAGAGATTAATCTTCCGGTATCTATAGGTGCTGCAAAAACTCGTTATATTGCAAAGATGGCAACATCTTATGCAAAACCGTTTGGATGTAAACTTATAAATAAACATAATTTTGACAAAATTATAAATCCTATAAAAGTGGAAGACTTTGCAGGTATAGGCAGAAGCATGTCTAAACGATTAAAAGATGCACAGATCCATACACTAGGTGAATTGCGTAAACGCCGCGGCACATTAGAAAGCTGGGGACCTTATGCGAAAGAGCTTTACAAACGTGTAGAAGGTTTAAGTGATGCCCCTATACAAACAAAGCATGAAAGAAAAAGCATAGGAATTTCACGCACTATTGAGCCTGTTTATGACAGGGTTGAGCTTAGACGCCGCGTACATATACTTGCCCGTCATCTAAATTTCGCCATTCAAAAACTCGGTGTTATACCGACTGTTTATCACCTTGGAATAAGGTATGAAATGAATCAAAAATCTCATAAGAACATATCTTTATGTGAGCGTTTTACTGAGAAAAAATTTGATTCTCTTTGTATATCTTTGTTTAACGAAGCAGATATACACAAACGGCTTTGTGTCATAAGACTTAGTATAAACTGTTCAAGCTTTACACAGCACTCCAGAAAGGAGCTATCACTCATAAATTTTGCGGATGAGGAAAAAATGGAGAAACTTACAAAACAAAATCAAAAACTAAGAGAAAAATATGGACTTGATATGTTAAAATGGGGTAGTGAATTATAAAAATAGAGAGATAATATAGAATGCTTTTAGAACAGTTTCGTTCATTTTATTTTAAAAACTATCCTGATGACATGGAACAACTTATTGAATATTTTGCAATTTTCGGCGGACTTGATGTAGAACTTGACACATCTATGCATATAACTGAGCTTATACGCTTGCATATATTTGAGAATTTTGATGTATTATCAAGACAAGTTGAAAGAATTACCTATAGTGATCCAATAAATATTAGGCTTTTAAAAGCTTTGGCCGTAGGTGACAGAAGAATATTTTCCGCTTTTAAAAGAGCGGGACTTAACAACTCTAACGGCGGAGCTGCTTTAAAGTATCTTCAAGAGCGCGGTGTGGTAGAAGTTGAATATTCAAGAGAAACCCATCCAAGAGAGTTGCAAGATACTAAAGTGAAAAGGGAACTTGCACGTCATAGAATATCTGATAAGGTATTATTTACACAGCCGTACTTGCGTTTTTGGTTTTATTTTATATCTCCTTATAGAAAAGAGATAGAATTAGGGGAATATGATAATTTCTTCGAAGCATTTAATGAAAAACAAAATCAATATACATCTTTAGTTTTTGAAGAGTTATCGGAACTTCTTTTAAACTACAATCTTAGAGATGCACAAATACTCAGCAGCGGGAGTTACTGGGATATGAATATGGAGATAGATATACTGACACTTACAGATAACGGGAGTATATATGTAGCCGAGTGTAAATGGACAAACCACAAAGTGAACAAAAAAGAGCTAAACAAATTACAAGACAAATGTGAGAAACTGGATATTGCCCCAACTCAGATAATACTTTTTTCTAAACGCGGTTTTTCCAAAGAACTAGCTGGAATGGCAGGAAAAGATTTAGCACTTTATAAAGCAAGTGATTTTGAAGCGTTACTAAAAAGTAGATAGCTTTAAGATACTATTCTTAAAGCCTCATACGCTTCTTGCAGAAGCTGGAACTTCTGCTTATAATGTGTAACCATATGCGGTGCTTCGTGTATTATCTTATCAGGGTGATAAACCTTTGCTAACTTTTTATAGCTTTTCTTGAGTGCATCTTGGCTTGCACCAATAGGACATTCTAAAATAGTATAGAATTTTTTGTTTTTATCATCTTCAAAATCTTTACACAGATCTCCAAAACTATACGAAGCAAAATCACTGTATAACTTACTCATAAATTTATTATCGTATGTATACTGAATTTGGTAATGTAGTATGTGTCTTTTATTTAAAGCACGCTCTAATCTAGCCTTTGCCTTATGATCACTCACATCAATTACTAAAGAGACATCTGTCCCTTTCTCAACATAAACTTCCAGTTGTGAACGTAAATATGCTAAAACCCAAGCATTTGGATAATCTAGTGATATTAAAACCGTATTTTTATCGTATGCATAAAGATTCACTTTTACAACTTCCGGCTCTTCTAACTTGTCTAATTCAATTCTAATGGGTTGAGTACCGTACTTCAACATAGATCGTAAGAAAAATTCATGCTCATAATCATGAACCTCTGCATGGTGACGTGAAAGTTCACGCAGAAAATCTTCGCGTACATCTTTTAAAGTTTCATTTCTAAATACCAAAACAGCCTTTGGTAAAAAAAGCATTCCGCGTGAATGACAATTTAAAAACTCTTTCATCCAAGATGTATTTAATGTTTCAAATCCAGTTGTGATAAGTATAAGGTTATTACGTAAAACTATATCCATATTCCTACCTTTTATAGATTTTTCCTAATTTTAAAGCATTTTTTATTCCATTTTTATAAAAATATCATATTAAAAATAATAAAAAAGTTTAAACTTCAGCTAGTATTTTTTTTGTATAATTGCGAATATATTATAACGAGGACTTACTATTGCTTGAAAATGTAAACGAAAAGTGTGCTGTTGTAGGTGTATTTGGTCATGAGGAAGCTTCAAAACTTGCTTACTTCTCACTCCATTCACTACAACACCGTGGTCAGGAAGCCGCTGGAATCTCTTCAGCTGATGATAAAAAACTACATACAATCAAAAAAAGAGGTTTAGTTACACGTGTTTTTGATGAGCAAAAACTAAAAACTTTAAGTGGTTCTTCTGCTATAGGACATACTCGTTACTCTACTGCAGGTGATGACTCGATCTTAGATGCACAACCTGTTTTTGCAAGATATGATTTAGGTGAAATGGCAATTGTTCATAATGGTAACCTTACAAATGCAAAAGAGGTTCGTGATGATCTGATCAAGCAAGGTGCAATATTTCAGACATATATGGATACTGAAAACCTTATTCACCTGATCGCAAAAAGCTCAAAAGAGAAACTTCTTGATCGTATTATAGATGCTGTTCAAAGAATAGAGGGTGCATTTTCTTTAGTATTTTTAAGTCGTACTAAAATGTTTGCAATGCGTGATCGTCACGGTTTTCGTCCTCTAAGCCTTGGACGTTTACAGAATGGTGGTTACATAGTAGCTAGTGAAACTTGTGCATTTGATTTAGTTGGTGCAGAGTTTATTCGTGATGTTGAACCAGGTGAACTGCTTATATTCTCAGAGGGAAAAGAGCCAAAAAGCATCAAAGTTTTTGAGCCAACTCCTAAGCACTGTATATTTGAGTATGTGTATTTTGCAAGACCTGATTCAAATGTATTTGGTAAAAGCGTATACAACGCAAGAAAAGAGATGGGTAAAGAGTTAGCTCGCGTTAAACCTGTTGAAGCTGACCTTGTTATTCCTGTACCTGATGGTGGTGTACCTGCTGCTATCGGATATGCTCAAGAGAGCGGCATCCCTTATGAAATGGGTATTATGCGTAACCACTATGTGGGACGTACATTTATTGAGCCAACTCAAGAGATGCGTGATCTAAAAGTTAAAATGAAACTATCACCTATGGTTGATTTGATCAAAGGAAAACGTGTAATAGTAATCGATGACTCAATAGTTCGCGGAACTACATCTCTTAGAATTGTAAAAATGTTAAAAGAAGCAGGTGCAAGTGAAGTTCATATGCGTGTATCTTCTCCACCAACAACTGATCCGTGTTTTTACGGTGTTGACACACCTGATAAAGAAAACCTGATCGCTGCAAATATGAGTGAAGATGCTATATGCGAATATATTCAAGCTGACTCTTTAGCATATATAGATGAAGCTGCACTACTAAGAAGTGTTGGTGCTAAAGAGGGTGATGAGCACTATTGTACAGCTTGTTTTACAGGCAAATATATTGTTTAAAGTAGCTAGATAGTTTAATGCAACAACAAATCTATACATTTGGAAACTATCTAAAAGATAAGTTTTCAACCAAAGTATATAAAGTCGGTATTAATATTTCCGGCTTCACTTGCCCAAATATTGACGGAACCGTTGCAAAAGGTGGATGCACCTTTTGTGAGAATGACTCTTTTAGTGCATCTACAGGTGAGACGAAAGAGTTAAAAGGTTTTCATCTTAATCTTGACTCTAAAGAAAATCCATATTTAGAAAAACAACTAGCTCAGCTTGAATCTCAATTTAACGCTATTAGCAAAAGGCAACAAAAAGAGTACGGAGCTGAAAAGTTTTTAGTATATTTTCAATCATTTACAAACACATATGCACCATTTCCTACTCTAAAAGCTCTTTATGATAAAGCCTTGTCATTTGAGAATGTTGTAGGTCTAAGCATAGGTACCAGAAGTGATTCAATTACGGATGAGACATTAGAGTATTTAGCTGAACTAAATAAAACAAAAGAGATCTGGATAGAGTTTGGAATCCAGTCTATATATGATGAGACACTAGATCGCATAAACCGCGGTCACAGCAGTGCAAACGTAAAAGAGTGGATTTTAAAGTCTAAAAATGCAGGTCTTAACGTATGTGGTCACCTGATTTTCGGACTTCCTGGTGAAGATAAAAAGATGATGCTTGAAACGGCAAAAGAAGCGTATGAATGGGGAATAGATTCCGTAAAATACCATCCTCTATATGTTGTAAAAAAAACAGCTCTGGCAAACGAATACACTCGAGGAGACTTTACACCGATCAGTGAAGTAGATTATTTGGATGTATTAGTTCAAGCCCTTGTAATGAAACCTTCAAATGTAAGTGTTCAAAGAATAACTGCCGGAATAGACGATGATTCACTACTTGCACCTGAGTGGTGCCGTAATAAAAACAACCAAGTAAAAAATATAAATAAAGCACTAAAAATGATAGGGTTAAAATACTAAAGTACTATTTAAAATCCAGTGAAAACAGATGAGATCCATCTTTATAAATGTAAGATAATTTTATCTTGTGTTTATCTATAATCTTTTTTACAATATTTAACCCAAGACCATAACCTTTTGATGACCTTGAGTTTTCTTCCTGGGTGAAAGCTTCAAGATAGTACGATATATCATTTACCAACTTATCACCTTTATTTTTAACTGTTACCTTACTTTCATCAGCAGTTATATATACCGGATATGTTGTAGTATATTTTATAGCATTATCGATAAGGTTTTTTAGTGCCAATGATAGATAATTTAAATCACCATCTATAAAAAAATTCTCTTTAATATCTATACTTATTTTTGATTCGTCTTCTAAAATAAGTCTTGAAAGTGCCTCTAAAATCAATGTCTCAACTTTAAATCTTTCTTGATTTACCTCATCTACCGCATGAAGTTTTTCTATCTCTAAAAGCTCTGCACTTAAACGCTCTAATTCACTAAACGATTTTTGAATAATAGTTTTTGATTCAGAATCTTCAAGAGTTTCAGTAGCGAAAAAACCTTTTGATATAGGTGTTTTTAACTCATGGCTTATATCTCTCAAAAACTCTTCTCTTGAAGTTATTAAATTTTGTATATTTTGTGCCATCATATTATATGTAGCGGCTGCATTACCGATCTCATCATTACTTTTAACCTCTATTTGGCCAAAATAGTTTCCATTAGCAAAATTTTTCATTTTGCTGATCAACTCTTTTAAAGGTGCTAATATTTTTAAAATAATTAAAAAAATAGCAATGAGTACTATTATGTCAAATACAACTAGTATATTAAGAAGCCACTGTTCTTGAAAACTTTTTTGAAGTTTATAATCAATAAGTAAAATGGTATCGTCCATATATTGTATAAATAAAATGTACTTATTATCTGTTGTTTTTAAAATTTGAAGTTTACCGAATGAATGGATCTGCTTTAAGATCAGTTCCGTTTTTTTATTATAAGAAGTATCTACTTTGGTTAGATTTAAAGTTCTAAGTTTATTCTCTATCTGATTCGGATTTGAAGTTGCTAGAAGTACAAATATCTCCTTTGCATCTTGAAGATACTTTTGTGTAATAAGAGCTTCAATCCTAGTGGTATTTATACTATCCATTTTATAACCGATTACAATCATAAGAGATAGGCTGATCAGAAAAAGAATGGTGATTTTTTTGAAAATAGACATCTATTATCCTATAAATTTATATCCAATACCCCAGACAGACTTAATATACTGAGCCTCTTTCGCATCATCTCCTATTTTATGACGAATATTACTTATATGGGTATCTATGGTTCTTGCTTTTGTATCGTACTCTAATGTAGTTGCATTTATGATCTGCTCTCTTGAGACATTTTTTCCTCTATTTTTAATCAAGAAAATAAAAATTTCAAATTCTATTTTAGTAAATTCTATAGGATAACCGTCCATCGACACACTATAAGCTTTTTCATCTACTACAAAATCTGAAATTTTTAAACTGCTGCTTTTGTTATAACGGCTAAGTACCGCTTCTATTCTAAGTACCAATTCTCTTGGTTCATACGGCTTTTCCAAATAGTCATCAACACCAAGTTCATAGCCGTATATTTTATTTCCAATATCACCTCTTGCAGAAGAAATAATTATGGGTATATCGAGTTTCTCTTTTATAGCTTTTGCTACATCAAAGCCATCCATTTCAGGGAGCATCAAATCAAGAATTACAATATCAAAAGGCTCTTTTTGAACCAAGATGGACTCAATTGCATCTTTAGGATTAGTATATACAACAGTTTCAAAATCATAGTTTTTCAGATAGTTACTTATTAAAGTTTGCATTTGTAAATCGTCTTCAATTAGTAATACTTTTTTACTCAACTTCCCACTCCTGCATATACTTTACAAAACGCTTCTTTTGTTTTGGAGTAAGTAATCTGTGAACTTTGACAAAAAAATCAGCTTGTATCTCGACAGATAAATTTTTGAGATTGTTACTTAACCTAACAAACTCATCTCTGTCAAATTTCTCTGATAAGAAAAGCTTTGAGATTTTTTTTCTAATTTTTTCACTCTCTTCATGAAACTCTTTATGCTCATGTTTAAATTTTTTCACTATATGTTTGATCTGTTTGTATTGATCATTATTTAGATTTAGATAGCTAACATCCAAAGGTAGATGATACTCTTGACGTTCATATTCATCATACTCATCATGATCTGCAAAAATAGGTGATATAACTAACAAAAAAACAATTAATAATCTCATATCAACTCCCTAACTCAGGCATTTTAATATTACCATCTTCAATCAGACCTTTTTCTACATCCATATGACAACTTTTGCAGTTTGCTTTAGTTTTAACTTTCTCACTTTCAAAATATTTTTTATCTATATCTTTGTGTCTGCTTTTCCAAAAAGGTGTTTGTGTTATAGCTATAGTATCTTTATTTTCCAAAGTTTTCAATATATTTACCGAAGCTTCGCTTGTTGAGTCTTCTGCAGAATTATTAAGCAAGTATCTCAAAATATTCTGGGCATCTTCACTTTCTAATGATGCATCGTCACCAAAATGATTTTCAAGATCAGCCATCATAATATTCCATGATTTTTTTGGAAGTAGTGAGGGAGGATATAAGGTATGACATGAGGCACATTCATCTACAAAAAGAGTGTTCTCCTTTTTGTAGTCTATAACCTCGTTATATCCTAATGTTACGGGGTTGTCTTTTACACTTAAGATATATATCAATACATATATGCTTAACCCTATACCAATTATAGATAGCAATATTTGCAAAAATGAAAGTTTAGTATCTTCACCTTCAATATTTTTATACCCTTTAACTATGGACTCTAAAGTTCCTCTTTTTGAATGTAATAACTTATCAAACAACACACCTGCTATATGGGCACCAATCAGCAGATATAACAGCCCGCCTAAAAACTCGTGAATCTCCTCAAAAAGTTCCATCTCTCTGAAATACGAACTGTGCAAAAATGCAAATACACCACGATTTTCCTGTATACCATATGTTAAAAATCCTGTTATTATAAGTAATAGCAGAACAATTAAGATAGCAACCATCGTATATCCAGCTGCAGGGTTATGTCCTACATATTCTTTTTTAGGATTAAACATAGAAAATATATACTCTTTTAAAGGGTATATACTAAGATTGAAATCGCTGAATTTTGAATATTTCGGACCTATAAATCCCCATATAACTCTATATATAACCAATACTCCAATAGCACTGCCAAAAGCGACGTGCAGAGTTAGGTATTTATCCCATTCAGAACTTATAAATGCACTGATAACAAATATAACAAGCAAGGCATGAAAAATACGTGTCGGCAAAGTCCAAACATATGTTTTCATCATATACCTCCTAATTAATCATCCCATCTTCCGTAGTTTGGAATGTCTATATATCTCTCACCGTATATACCCCTATCGGCACTAGTATGACAAGCCTTACAGTTTGATATTGATTTAACATCTTTTTGCTCAATCAGGTCTTTTCTTATACCTCTGTGTTCTTTTCTAAAATACGGTGTATCAGATACGGCGATAGGTGTTTCACATGGTCTTATACTATTGTTGATTTTTCTGCTTCTTTTATAATTTGTAAACTTATCTGCCGAATTATTTACTAGATATCTTAGTATTTTTTGATTATCTTCAGGCTCAATGGTTGCATCTGTATCAAAATGGTTTTCCAAATTATCCATCAGCTTTACCCATGAACGCTCAGGCAATAAACCGGGCTGATATGCAAAGTGACAACTTGCACACTCCTTAATATAGAGTTGATTAGTTACAGGTGCTACACCTTTATATCCTCTATGTCCATAATCATCATCTGCTAACAAACCTGTACTTAGTACTACTAATGTTAATATTATTGTTTTCATCTTTTATCCTTTTACTTTGTTGAGATGTATGTCAGTACATCACCTTTCTCTTTTTCAGTCCCTTCTCTGTTATAAACATCTTTAAAGTTACGGCGTAACCATTTTTTTATACTTTTAACACTACTTAAACGCTCTTTATTTGTATTTGGTGAAAGAGGTTCTATAGTTTTTCCTGTAAAAAAGTTTTCACCTTTTTTTCTCAAATTGTTTGAATGACAACTCTCACAAGATATCTCTTTTCCTTTTTTACCTATATGTTTAGAAGTAAAGATAATCTCTCCACGTTTAGCATCAAAACCTTTAAAAGCAGGATCTGTTTTTTGAACTTCTGATTTCAAAGTCTCTATGTATGAATTTACTTCATCACTATTAGCATATATAGACAATGTTAAAGATATTATCAATATCAAGCTTTTCATTTTCTCTCCTTATATTTTGATACTGATATAGTATTACTATAGTGTCAAGTTATAAGGATATTTACTTGACAGTTTCTTGACATTTAAAAGTTGGGAATTTTATAAAATTAAAAAGAGAGAAGAAAGATAAACTTTAATGTTAATTAGTGACCGTATACTTTTGCGAACTGAGATACGTTTTTAAAATAAGCAGGGTAATCAAAATGAACTCTAAACGATTTTGCCTGACCCGGTTGTAAGTTTTCAGCTACAACAAAAGTTTTTACAATATGTTGAGGCCTGTAAAGTATATTTGCCCCTCCTCCGAAAAACTCAGCAAATCCGCTAGGTGTAAAAAAGCTAGCCCTAGCGCCCATTTGGCGTGCTTTATTTACTATTTTTACTTCAAGTGTAACTTCACCTATAGGATAATTACCCTCATTTCTAACTATCCCTGTATACACAATCTTTTCAATACTGAGTAGTCGTTTGTTATCGAATTTGTAAAGTTCTACATGCTTTGTATACTTATCTACGGCTAATATAGAGAATATAGAAAATAAAATCATAATAATACTTAAAGCAATTATGAATGTTATTCTTATTTTTCTTTTCTCTTGTTTTTTTGCAACAACTACACCGACAATATAGATAACAAGAAGTACAGCTAGTGTAAGAAAATGCCAAAAATTAAACAAAGTCATTATTTGCAGCTCGCTTCCAGCCCAACTTCGTATTCATTTGAATAGCTAAACGGTTCTATAAACATTTTGAACTCTTTTGTCTGATTTTTTTGAATATCTTGTATAACAATCGACGATATTTGTATTGGTTTTAATCTTAATATGTAATTTTTATATTCATTTGGTGTTTTTCTATAGGCTGTAGCTATTATTTTACAAGCATAAAAATCAACTTCTGAACCATTTGTAATCTTACCTTCTACTACTATGGCTTTTGTAAATTCAAGTTTTTGTTCTCTGAGGAGTTCTACATGATTTTTAAATAAAAACTTGTGCATCTCTATATAACCAAGTGTCGGCCCCAATAAAAGGATCAAAAAAGCGATTGAGACTATAAGTCTAGATACATTTTTTTTCGCTCTTAGTATAACCCCCAAGATCATTAAAACTATGAAAAGAATAAACACACTTGCAAATAATATGTAATCTTGAACAATCAAATTATCTATAATTGCATCTATGTTTTTTCTCATTCTAAAGCTCTAGTCTTTTCTCGAATTTTTTTCTGCTATTCCACTCATGTTAAATCTGCGTGCCAGTTCTTGTTTTATACGATCAGGAGAGATATTTTTAGCTGCTAAGGCAACTAACATATGGTAAGTCAGATCAGCAGCTTCGTAGATCATCTCTGGCTCATCGTTGTCTTTATAAGCAAAAGAGAACTCACCTGCTTCTTCAACTACTTTTTTAAGTATAGTGTTATCCCCTTTACTTAAAAGTTTTGCTGTCCAAGACTCACTTGGATCTGCATTTTTACGCTCTTGAATCGTATGGTAAAGTGTGTCTATAACTCCATAAATAGCTTCAGAGCTTACTTCTGATTCACTAGTAGCTTCACCGGATTCTAGTTCTGTAAAGAAACAAGATTTTCTTCCCGTATGACAAGCTACACCCTCTTGAGTTACCTTTATAAGAAGAGTATCGTTATCGCAGTCTATATTAAATGAATGAATTGTTTGAATATGTCCACTGCTCTCACCTTTTTTCCAAATACGCTGTTTTGAACGTGAAAAATAGTGAGCAGTTTTTGTTTTAAGTGAGAGTTCTAGCGCTTCTTTGTCCATATATGCCATCATCAAAACTTCATTTGATTCAACATCTTGAACAATAACAGGAAGAAGCTCTTGCTTCTCCCAATCAACTCTGTTTAAGATCTCTTGCATTATTGAGCCGTAGTTCTTTGTTGTTTATTTTTCATATCAACCCAGATATTTGGAGTTGATCCACCAGGAGTTAAGAAAATTTTAGCATCTTTATTTACTTGAAGTGCTTCGTTAAACTTACCTTGAACTTGGATCTGCTCTAATTGTAAAAGTTTAGATGTTAAAGATTCTGCAATAATTTTATTTGCTTTTGCTTGAGCTTTTGCTTCAATAGTTACTGCATCTGCTTTACCTTGAGCTTCAATACGTTTTTTCTGAGCAATACCCTCAGCTTCAGCTGCACGTTTTAGCGCTTCTTGTTTTGCACGTTGAACCTCTTGTTCTGCACGTTGAACTTCTTGTTTTGCAACTTGTACACGCTCGATCTGCTCTTTTACTTTAGGAGGCAAAATGATCTCGCGAAGTTGAATAGACTGAAGATCAGCTGGTGAATTTTTTAAACTTTCAATGTTGTCGCGAATACCCTTGTCGATCTCTGCAGCTATTTGGTTACGAAGCTGTGGTAGAGATTCTGCATCATACTTACCAACAACAGTTCTTACTATGTCACGAACAACAGGATTGATAATCTTGTCTTCCCAGCTAAATCCCCAGTTTGAAATTGTCTGAGCGGCAAACTGTGAATTAAGTCTGTACTGAACAGTAAGCTCAATTGAAACAGGAAGACCGCGTTTATCTAAAACTGTAACTGCCGGTTTTGCATTGATACCTGCACTGCTACCCCCGCTTGCTTCAATTTTTGAAGCATAGTTAATAATACGTACACGAGTATCAACTACATACACTTTTTGAATAACAGGTATTACAAAATGTAGACCAGGAAGTAAAGCATCGTTAGAGTACTTACCGTTAGTACTTAAAATACCGCGCTCACCCTCTTCAATAATTGCAAAAGGTTTAGATAAAACTAATAGTAAAACCACTGCTATTAAGAAATAGATCATACCGGCTTTTCCACCGCCGAAATTAAGATCCATCTTAGGCATCTCAGGACCTTTTCCTGAACCACCTCCGCCAGAGTTTCCTCCGCCGCCAAAACCACCGCCTTGTGATTTTTTCTTATTAAAGTAGTCGTTCATATCTGAAGCCATTTTTATATTCTCATTCATAATTTTTTCCTTTAGTCAATATACGTTAGGTAGTGCTCATATTTTTTATTGCGACCAAACACTATATCAAAGTAAGTGCTTTGAAGTTTCTCAGTGATTTCACCACGACTTCCACAACCGATCTCTCTAGCATCTACTATACGAACAGGCGTAATCTCAGCAGCTGTTCCTGTTAAGAATGCTTCATCAGCAATATATGCTTCTTCACGAGATATACGTCTACGCTCAACTTTATAACCCATATCTTGAGCTATCTCAATAACAGTTTTTTGAGTTATAGACACAAGTGCGTTATCACTAGGTGGAGTTACAATAACACCATCAACAACCATAAAGAAACTTGCACCACTTGCTTCAGCTACATAACCTTGGTCATCTAAAAGAAGTGCTTCATCATAACCACAGTCAATTGCCTCATACTTAGCCATTTGAGAGTTAAGATAGTTTGCAGTAGCTTTTGCCTTACCCATATTTGAAGTATTAGCAGGACGAGTCATAGAAGCAATTTTTAGTTTAATACCTTTTTTTAGTCCTTCTTCACCTAAGTATGCTCCCCATTCCCATGCACTCATTACAGTCTCAACAGGCGCATTTTTATGATATACACCCATAACACCATAGCCTAGAAAAGCAAAAGGACGGATATAAACATTATCACCTGTAAACTCATTTTTCCTAATTAAATCAATTTGTGCTTGATTCATCTCTTCTACTGAATAAGGAATATCAATAAGCGTCATCTTAGCAGATTCTTTAAGTCTCTTAGTATGCTCATTTAAACGAAAGATCGCATAACCTTTTTCAGTTTTATAAGCTTTTGTTCCTTCAATTACACCATTACCGTAGTGGATAGTATGTGATAAAACATGTACTTTAGCATCATCCCATGCTACAAATTCACCATTCATCCAAATATATTTGGCAGCGTCCATTTAGTCTCCATATATCTATATATTAAAATTGATGCTATTTTATCCAAAATACTATTTATTATGTATTAGATAAACAGTTAGACAAAATGTTTTGTAACCAAAGTGAAATAAATAAGTTATAAACTTCAATAGTTTAATAAGGAAAATAAGTGCAAGAAAATATATTAATTGTTGATGATGATAGCGATATATTAGAATTATTAGAATATAACTTAAGCAATGCCGGTTACGATGTCATAGGCTGTTTAAACACTAAAAATGTAAGACGTGTACTTCAAGAAGAAGATATTGATCTAATCATAATGGATAGAAATCTTCCTGATATTGAGGGATCTACATATATAGAGATGTTAAGAAGTAAAAATATAAACATCCCAGTTATATTTTTAAGTGCTAAAGATAACCAAGAAGATATTAATGAAGGTTTTTTAAAAGGCGGTGATGACTATATAACTAAACCTTTTAACATTGATGAACTTCAACTGCGTATAAAAGCTGTACTAAAACGTTACAAGATCAACACTAAAGAGACTCAAAAAGAGTTAGTATATAAAGACATAAAACTCGATCTTAATCTGCACAAAGCAAGAATCGGTGAATATGAGATAAACCTCACAAAACTTGAAATCACTCTTATGCATATACTTATTATAAACAAAGGCAAAGTGCTAGACAGAGATTTTTTAATAAATAACATCTGGAAAGACAAAAAAACTATGAACAAAAAAACGGTCACAGTAGCCATGAAGCGTCTTAAAGAAAAAATAGATCCTTTCAAAAATAAAAACTATATAAAAACTATTCGCGGTGTCGGTTACCTTTTAAATTAATTCCATTTTGTAACCATTTAGCAACATATCTGTAATCTGACATATATAATATTCTAACTATGAAAAGTTTACTACCAAAAGTGTGGCAATACAATCTTGAAAAACTTGATTTTGCCTTCCAACCTATTTTAAATATAAACACTGGCGACATTCATGGAGTAGAAGCCCTTCTTAGAAACTATGAAGATATAGGCTACACTACTATTTTTAGTCTTTTTGATGATGCCTTTGCAGATAACATACTCTATAGCCTAGACATAGCACTAAGAGAAAAAGCTATAAAAAAATTCACCCAAATACAAGACTACAAAAATTTAAAACTCTTTTACAATCTTGACAACCGCCTCTTTACTATGAAAAACTTTGAGTCGGGAAATACTGCTGAGATTATAAAAAAATACGACATTTTAAAAGAAAATATTTGTTTTGAAATCTCGGAGAGACATGAAATTTTAGGGGATGATTATCTTCAAAGAACCCTATCACACTACAAAAATGAAAACTTTTGTATAGCAGTTGATGATTTTGGTGTAGGGTATTCAGGCTATAAACTACTTTACGACAGCACTCCTGATCTAATAAAGATAGACAGATTTTTTCTCACTAATATAGAAAAAGACGTAAAGAAAAAACTTATGGTCAGAAGCATAACACACCTTGCTATTCAACTAGGCATAAAAGTTGTAGCTGAGGGTATTGAAACTAAAGAGGAGCTTTTAACTTGTAGAGATATAGGCTGTCATCTTATTCAAGGTTATTTTATTCAGCATCCAACTTTAGATACAGACGAAATATCTAAAAATTATAAACATATAACTAAATATGTCAAAAAAAATTCACGCTCAAACCATGTAAAAGATCATATAAAATCTAACCTGCTAAAAGTAGACCCACTCAAGATAAACACATGTATGAGTGAAGTCTTCGATTATTTTAAAATGCATCAAGGTATAACTATTGTTCCTGTTGTAAATAACAACCAAGAACCAGTTGGAATACTACACGAAGATGAAGTAAAAGATTTTCTCTATTCCCCATTTGGACGTTCATTGTTGCTTAATAACGGTTCTAAAAAATCAAAACTTAAAAATCTTCTCAGACCATGCGGAAGTACAGATATAAATTCTGATACTTCCACCATAATTGAGCTTTTCTCAAATGATGCAGATTCTGATGGGATCATAATTACAAAAAACTCAAAGTACTATGGTTTTTTATCTGCAAGGTCTATTATTAATATAATGAACGAACAAAATATATTGCATGCAAGAGAGCAAAATCCACTTACAAAACTGCCTGGAAATTCTCTAATTGAAAAATTTATAGACGAGGCAATATCTTCAGAAGAGACATATCTGATGTGCTACTTTGATCTGGATAACTTTAAGGCCTTTAACGATGTATACGGTTTTAGAAATGGAGACAGAGTGATCCAGCTATTTGCAGATATTCTTCGTAAAAACTT
This sequence comes from Sulfurimonas sp., assembly GCF_041583195.1. NCBI lineage: Bacteria > Pseudomonadati > Campylobacterota > Epsilonproteobacteria > Campylobacterales > Sulfurimonadaceae > Sulfurimonas > Sulfurimonas sp. Next base: position 111,991 of record NZ_JBFHGL010000004.1, on the reverse strand, counting down.
GGACAGTACTTTTTTTAAAGCACATATAGGCGGTGATGATTTTTTTGTAGGTGTTAAATCAAACAACAATATTACATGTTCAAAAGCATATAGCTCAGAGTGTACTCATAATGGACAGAAATGTCTTAACCAAAGCAGTTGCTGGAAAATACATCATATTGAAAATCTTATACACAAATACAAAAACGATGTAAAAGAGTTTTATACACCCGGTGATAAAGAAAACGGATACATCACATCTAAAGATAGGGACGGAAATGAAAAAAAATTTGATCTATTAACTGTTAGCGCATCTATAGTTGAAATAAATAAAAGCTCAACAAATAGAGACAAAAGCCTGCTTGATTATGTACTTAGTACCCAAAAAAAAGTTGCAAAACAGAGTGATAAACATTTCTCTGTTTGTTCACTTTTATAAGCTTTAAACCAAGGAGATATAATGATAGATATACAAAAAGAGATACATGATAAATACCCAAATCTTAAAAACAATAAACTTCTAAATTCTTCACTCTCAAAGTTTGCAAAAACAGTAATACATGAAAATACTATAAATGAATTTCTAAAAGTTCATGATCATCTAAAAGGGTTTGAATTTGTAGAGGCTGTTTTAGAATACTTCAACTTCAGTTTTTCATTATCTGAAAAAGAATTAGAAAACATCCCTACAACAGGCCGTGTTGTCATAATTTCAAACCACCCTCTAGGTTCACTTGATGCTTTTGTTCTTTTAAAGCTAATCGGTAAAATCAGACCTGATGTGAAAATAGTCGCTAATGACTTTTTAGCACAGTTTAAATCGATTGAGTCTCTACTTATTACTATAAATAACTTTAAAGACAAACAGACAAAAGAGTCTATCTCTAAGATATATTCGCACTTGCAAAATGACGGTGCGCTTATTATATTTCCAGCTGGAGAAGTAAGCCGTATGACGCCCAAAGGTGTTAGAGATACAAAATGGCAAAAAGGTTTTTTAAAGTTTGCTACTAAAACTGACAGCCCTATTCTACCGATCTATGTTGGAGCCAAAAACTCTAAAACATTTTATTCAGTCAGTACGCTAAACAAAAAAATATCTACACTACTTTTATCGCATGAGATGTTTAAACAGCAAAACAAACATATAAATATAAATGTAGGAGAGTTGATTCCTAGTGAAAATATACATCCGCCTTCATTAGAAACAAATGGTGTTGTAGAACTTTTTAAACAACATGTATATCAGTTAAAAAAAGGCAGACCGTTATTTAAAACTCAAAAAGCAATAGCTCATCCTGAGAGCACAAAACTAATAAAAAAAGAGCTCAAAGAAGCTGAACTTCTTGGTAGCACGAATGATGGTAAAAGTATATATCTATATTCAAATACCGAAGAGTCTATAATACTAAAAGAGATCGGCAGACTTCGTGAAGTAGCTTTTAGAAAAGTCGGTGAAGGTGCTAATCAAAGACGTGACTTAGACAAATATGATAAATACTACAAACATATTGTTTTATGGGATGATAACGATTTGGAAATAGTAGGTTCTTACCGTATAGGTGAGTGTAAAGAGATTATTGAATCTCACGGAATAGAAGGACTTTACAACTCAACACTTTTTAACTTCTCAAATAAGTTTGAAAAAATGCTTCCCGATTCTATAGAGCTTGGTCGTAGTTTCGTCCAGCCTAAATACTGGGGGACTCGCGCACTTGATTACCTTTGGTACGGGATCGGCGCTTATCTTGCTAAAAATCCGCAAATAAAATATATGTTTGGTCCTGTAAGTTTAAGTGCATCATATTCACCAATGTGTAAAGATATAATATTTAACTTTTTTGACAATTACTTTGCAGATCAAGATGCTCTTGTAAGATCAAAGTCTCCATACAGTTTTAAAACAGATGAAGATTTGCTAAACATACTCGATAAAGAACTTGTATTTAACAACTATAAAGAGGATTTTAAAACGGTAAAAAAACTTCTTAGAAACTTCGACTGTTCAGTTCCTGTTTTATATAAACAGTACGCTGAACTTTGTGAGGAAGGCGGTATAAAATTTTGTGCATATAATATAGATGAAGATTTTGCTTCATGTGTTGACAGCTTTATTGTTGTAGATATATCTAAAATAAAAGATGCACAAAGAAAAAGGTACATAACCAAAAGGAGTTAAAATTGAACTATATGTTTAATTTAAAACATATAGTCATAAAAATAATCAACTAAGTGTTTATAAATATTACAAATATTCTTTAACATCAAAATAATCTTATATTTTTAATAAGTTTTAATTTTAATTGGATAATATTCTAACAATTTAAATATTACCAAGGATTATCACATGGATAGAAGAGATTTTTTCAAATCATCTCTTGTAGCCTCAGCAGCGATAATGGGGACATCTCTAAATGCTGGTGTTACAACACAACCTATTGATTCAAGAAAAGTATCGACAATGGCTTTTCCTGAAAAAAAACCACTTATTACTTATTCTGACAGACCACCTCTTTTAGAGTCTCCTAGAAGTACATTTACTCAAGCTTTAACTCCAAATGATGAGTTCTTTGTTAGATGGCACCTTCCGGATATTCCAACACATATTGACCCGGATAAGTATACAATCCACATTAACGGTCTAGTTAATCAAGAGTTACATATCTCTTTAAATGATCTAAAAACAAACTTCGAACAAGTTGAAGTTGATGCAGTACTACAATGTGGTGGTAACTCAAGAAGTGCATTCAAACCGATCGCTGGTGGTATCCAGTGGGGTAGCGGTGCTATGGGTTGTGCTAGATGGAAAGGTGTAAGACTTTCAGACATCTTAGCTCGTGCAGGACTAAAAAGAGAAGCAAAATTTATTGGTTTTAACGGTAGAGACAATGCAGCTTACTATGAAACTCCAAACTTTGTTCGTGAAATGGAACTTCATGAACTAGATGATCACGTTATCTTAGCATATGAGATGAATGGTGAAGATCTTCCATACTTAAACGGATTTCCTTTACGTTTAGTTATTCCTGGATACTATTCAGACAGTTGGGTTAAAATGATCTCTAACATTACAGTTACTGATAAGTATAAATCTTTATTCTTTATGGATGTAGCTTACCGTGTACCTGATAATGAAACTGAGAGTGAAACTCCAGAAAACAAATTCAAACCTACTAAACCTATTACAAACATGAATGTAAAATCTGTTATAGGTTATCCTGAAAACGGTGATAAAATCTACCATAACTCACACGTAGTTGTTCGTGGTGTGGCATGGGATGATGGTCACGGTATTAAAACTGTTAAAGTTTCTACTGATGGTGGTGAAACTTGGGAAGATGCTTTAATCAAAAAAGCTGGACGTTATGCTTACCAAGCATTTAGATTTGCTTTTAAACCAACTAAATACGGTAAAGTAAAAATTATGGCTAAAGCTATTGACAACTTAGGTAATGAGCAGCCATTAGCTAAAAACGTACTATGGAACCACGGTGGATACAAATATAACGGTATCGATGAAGTTACAGTAGAAGTGATATAGGGAGTATATGATGAAAAATATTTTAACAAAAACTTTAATAGCAGCAACATTAAGTGCAGCTCCACTTCTAGCTCAAGTTAAGGGTGATGTAGCAGTACCTTATATCCCATATGAAATTAAAATGGGTAAAGGTTTTGATGCAGTTCAAGCAAACTGTCTAATGTGTCACTCTTTTGGTTACATCATAAACCAAGGTCCTCAGTCTTATGAATTTTGGGCTAAAAAAACACAAAAAATGATTACTCACTTTAAAGCACCTATTGCTGATGAGGATGCTAAAGCTGTAAACGACTATCTATTTGAACACTACGGAAACGGTAAACAAAAATAATCTTCAAACTCCCTTTTGGGAGTTAAACCTTTCACTACTACCATCAAAACCTTATAATTTACAAGATATACAATTTATAAAATATTGTTTTTTTGACTACTTAATTAACACTATAATTAATAAATAATATTATTTTTTATATAATAATCTATTAGGGAGTTAAAATGAATAAATTATTATTTTCAACCATAGCTATAGGAACAATAGTATCAAATACTTTTGCTGGAGCAGATATTGAAGTATCAGTTTCAAATTTCAACGCAAAATCTCACGAGTACGTGTATGATGGTACGTATTCATTTGATGGAAGAAAGATTAGTGAACTTGTATGGGAAGCAAAAAATGTTTCACTCTTAGGTCTTGGATTAAAATATTCTTTTTTTAATAATTTTGCTTTGTTTGCTAATTACAAGCATAATTTATCTGATACTGATGGCACTATGGATGATTATGATTGGTTAGCAGTCGATCCTACTGTAAGAACACATTGGTCACATCATGATAGTACTGACGTAACAAAAGTCGAACTTATTGATATTGGCTTAAAATACATTTTAAAATTTTCTGAAAATACGCTTGATGTAGATTTTACATTAGGATATAAACAAGAGAAACAAGATTTTAAAGCTTATGGTGGGAGTTTTGATTATTTTGGAGTTAAGTGGACTGAGCCTGATAGTAAGCTGATGATCACCTATAAACAACAATATAAAGGTCCATATTTAGGAGCATCAATTAGTAAAACCGTTAAAAATTTTAACTTAAATGCTGGGATTCGATATAGTGCATGGATTAAGCCAGAGTTTTCTGATACACATCATCAAAGAATACCACCTTTTACGATCTCAACTGATTTTGATAATGCTAAAATGGTTACATATAATGTTGGTACATCATATAAGCTAAATGACAATAATATATTTTCTTTAGATTATGAATATACAAAGTATGAGCAAGAAAGAGGACCTTATTTGAGAACTGACTTTATAGAGCCGTTAGCTAATTCTCTTGGTATAGAAAGTAAAAATAATTTACTGACATTTAACTACAACTACCTTTTTTAAAAATTTAATAGTATATACTTACTCCAAAGTGGCAGTAGTTTTACTGTCATACTATTAAAGCTTAACAGCTTCCTCATACATAGCATTAGCAGTTTTTTCCATCTCAACTACGATATGACTTAAATTTAACTCTTTTAAAGACTCCTGTTCTTCATACTTATTTACTTTAACAATTGTTTTAGCATTTTCTCTAAGATCATTCACACTTTTACAAATATAATGAAGTTTTTTAGAGTTTCCTACAGATATAATCACAGCGTGAGCTTTTTTTATATTTACCGATTCTAGTACACTCTTTTGAGAGGCATTTCCAAAAATGACTGGACGATTTTGTTTTCTTGCTTTTTTTACACTTTCAATATCGTTTTCTATAGCTACATATTTCATATTATTTTTTCGCAAAAGTTTAGATATATTTTTTCCAAGTCTTCCATAACCGATTAGTACAATATGATCCGTTAATTTTTCTTCATTTTCTAAAGATGAGTATTGCTCAGATTCTTCAGTAGTATAGTCAAAAACATCTACTATTTTAGATATATTTTTCAATACAAAAGGAGTCAATATCATAGATATCACGACCATAACTATAAGTACTTGACCAAGTACCGGATCAATTAAATTTTTTGCAAAAGAGAGCTCAAAAACAACTAATCCAAACTCTCCTAACTGAAAAAGACTAACTGCACTTTTTAATGCTATTCTTGAGTCAGTTGCAAATTTAAGCAATGTAAATATAATAGCTATTTTAATCAAAATAACTGCCGGTAATACCAATAAAATAGTAGATATGTTTTGATAAATGATTCCAAAGTCAAGCTGCATACCTACAGTTACAAAAAACACGCCAAGAAGCAAGTCTCTAAAAGGTACAAGATCCGCTTCAACTTGGTGTTTGTAATGAGTCTCGGCTATCATCATACCTGCTATAAAAGCTCCTAGAGAATAAGAAAAACCAAAACTATGTGCTAAATACGATGCACCCATAACTACAAGTAAAACCGAACCAACAAAAATCTCATTTGATTTTGTTTTACTAACCTGATGAAAAAACGGTTCAAGCAGATACTTGCCTGTTAAAAACAATCCTAAAAGTAAAATAGCAGCATTAAACAAAGTCTCTAACAGTAATGAAGAAACTGACTTATCCGTAACACTGAAGATAGTGATCATAAGAAGTATTGGTATTACTGCAATATCTTGAAAGAGTAAAATACCCAGAACTTTACGTCCATAAACCTTGCTAATATCTCCATTTTCATTAAGTAGTTTAAGAACAATGGCAGTGGATGATAAAGCTAATGCAGAACCTATAATTATAGAAGATTTGAGGTCAATAGAAAATAGAAGATGCGCTAGTGATGCAAAAAAGACTACCGTTATTATAACTTGAAGTGCCCCATATAAAAACACCTCTTTTTTCATCTTCATTAAATTTCTGACTGAAAATTCAAGTCCTATTGTAAACATCAAAAATACTACACCAAATTCTGCTATCTCTTTTAACTCTTTACTGTGTATAGCATCGTGAAGTTCGAAACTATAAGCTATTATAGTACCGGTTGCTATATAACCTATAATTGTAGGTATTGAGAATCTTTTAATAAAGATATTTAATATTGTTGCAATTAAAATTGAAAAAATTATTATCTCTAACATATATATACCTTAAAAAATATTGATTAATTATACAGTTAGAAAGTAAAAGAGTGCAAAGCTTTAAAAGCTTTGCATTAAGGAATTGAATGAAATCGCCGTCAATGACGGCGTAAAGTTTTTTAGAATTCTATTTGAGCAGTTAACATATATGCTTTGCTGTCAGCTGTATCAGCTTTAGCATTGAATGCATCTTTTTCATTATCTTTAACGATCATGTTAGCTACCCACTGAACATTGTGGTTTTGTTGCCAAGCGACACCGGCAATTAATGAAGTTTGTTCTCTTTCATCTGAACTTACTTGCTCTTTATCTGTCCATGAATCGTAACGAGCTAATACTCTATACTCATAGTTATCTCCTAAACGGAACTCACCGTTCACTGAGTAACCAGAACCAGCTTGAGCAGATACGAAAGTATTGTTCTCAGCTGTATCTTCAGATTTTACATACTGAGCAGATACTAAGAATGAAGGCATATTATATACACCGTGTACACCGTAGAATACTAGATCATCATAATCATCAGCGAAACCACTTGCACTTGCTTTATGCTCTTTGTTGTATTGACCAAAGAAAGAAGCATCCGCGTAAGTTTTCTTAGTTTGCTTGTCTTTACCGTTTACACCCATTAAGTGAGCAGTAAGTCTCCACTCTAAACTCATACCGTTTCCAGCTTTATCACTAGCTTCATCATCATTGAAGTCTGAGTGGTAACCTTCACCGTTGAAAATACCGATATCAGCATCGAAATATTCTGTTTTAGTTTTAGTCATAATACCAAAGTCAGCTGAGTTAGATAAGTCTCCACCGTTTTTAGCTTCGATTAATACTTTAGAAATATCACGGTAGTACCAAGCATTGTGCTCTTCATAGTCATGCCAAGGTCTGTGTGCCAAACCAACTTCAACACCAGTATTTGGTAACACATTGTTTAAGTAAAGGTATGCATATTTAGCACGAACAACCATATCACTCTCAGCATTTTGGTGCATATCTAAAGTTACACGGTAGTAAGATTTTGGATCATCTAATAGGTATGCTTTTAATTGAAAATAAGCACGTCTAAGCTCAAAGTTTGTTTCATTTGGATTTGCAACTCTATCTGCATAACGATTGTGAGTTAAACCAATATATGTTAAACCACTAAATTTTAGTTTATCAGTATGAGAGAAAACAGGTGTAGATTTATGCCCCATCTCCAATGGTTTACGATCTGATGCAGATTTAGTAAATACTTGACCATTGTCATCTACATAAAACTTTGTATCTTCTGCGCTAACAGATGAAGCAGCTATGCTTAATACAGCGATAGTTGAAAGAACGATTTTTTTCATCTTTTATACCCTTGTGTTTTTAATTTCCGAAAGTATATCAATACAACGGTTACGAAATGGTTACATTAAATTACAGTAGTGTAACCAAAAAAAAAGCTTCCGCACCTCTAAAGATACGGAAGCTCAAATGAAGAAATTTATGAAATGAAATTATATAGATTGTGACTACTTGATATTCTCAGCCCAGTACTCACGAATCATATTTTTAGTTGCTTCAGGAAGTGGGATATAACCTAACTTTTTAGCTTGAGCATCACCGTTTTTGAATGCATAGTCATAAAATTTTATAACTTTTTTATTCATTGCTGGCTTTTCTACCGGAAGTAAAATAAAAGTAGCTGCAACGATCGGGTAAGAAGTATCACCAGGTTGAAGAGCTAACATTGCATAGAAGTGTTCTTTTTTAGTCCAAGATGCATATTTAGCAGCAGCTTTAAAGTTATTTTCTGTAGCTTCAACCCATTTACCGCTTGCAGTTTTAAGTACAGCTGCACTTAAGTTGTTTTTCTCTTTGTAAGCGTTTTCAATATAACCTATAGAGTATGGAGTTTGTTTAATTAAGTTTGCAACACCCTCGTTACCTTTACCACCGATACCTGTAGCCCAGTCAATTGCTTTACCAGTTCCGAAGTTTTCTTTCCAGTTTTTACTGCTTCCACTTAGGTAGTAAGTAAAGTTATATGTAGTACCTGATCCATCAGATCTATGAACAACGATTATTTTTTCATTTGGAAGTTTAACACTTGGATTGTCAGCTTTAATAGCTGAATCATTCCATTTAGTAATCTTACCTGCAAAGATATCTGCAACAATTTCATTTTTAAGTTTTAATGTAGCATCGCTAATTCCATCCACATTAAAAGCAATTACAATTGAACCGATAACAGCAGGAAACTGAAGAAGTTTACCGTCTGATAATTTTTTTGCATTTAAAGGTTTGTCAGATGCACCGAAATCTACTACACGCTTAGTTATCTGCTTGATTCCACCACCAGAACCTATCGACTGATAGTTAACGCGGTTTTTTGTATCTTTTTTATAATCAAATGCCCATCCATAATATAATGGAGCAGGAAATGATGCGCCGGCACCGTTTATTTTATCTGCTGCTAATAGTGGAGTTACAGCAACTGCAGCTACTACTAATGTTGAAACTATTTTTTTTAACATTTTTCATGTCCTTTTGAAATTTTGTTGGCGAATTATAAATTTAGGTTATTACCGTTTGGTTACAAGAGAATGATTTATTTGTAATCATTTTGTAATAAAAAAGTCTTAAAATTCCAAACTTTATTAATCGGAGGGCTCTTTTTTTGGGTTTTATTATAGATAAACTTTTTTCAAATATTACAAAGATTATCGCTATTGGTATTTTGCTCTTAGTTGCATGGATATTTACTGTACTCTTTGAACACTCTCTAAGTTCTATAGAAGCTTTCGGTTTAGATTTTGTAACTGAGACTAAATGGGCGCCAAACTTGGAAAAATTCGGTGCACTGCCTGCTATATACGGTTCTGTTGTATCAACTTTTCTTGCAATGGTTTTGGCAGTACCGGTTGCAATAGGTGTAGCTATCTTTTTAAGTGAACTGGCACCTGCTCGTCTTAAATCTCCCGTTGGCGTATCTATAGAACTTTTAGCTGCAATACCATCTGTAATATACGGTATGTGGGGACTGTTTTATTTTGTACCTATTATTCGTGATGCGGTAGGTGGTATTGGGATATCTATGCTTAGTGCCGGAATTGTACTTAGTATTATGATCTTACCTTTTATGGCAGCCGTTACTCGTGATGCTATGAATACTACACCTGATATCTTAAAAGAATCAGCTTATGCACTAGGTGGAACTAAATGGGATGTTATAAAAGATATAGTTATTCCTTACGCTAAAGCAGGTATCATCGGCTCATTTATATTGGCACTTGGTCGTGCGATTGGTGAGACTATGGCTGTTACATTTGTTATGGGTAATGTTCATAAAATATCAGCAGATCTTACTCAACCTGCTACTTCTATTCCGGTAACATTGGCTAATGAGTTTACAGAAGCAGATACAGAACTTTACTACTCATCACTTTTTGAGTTATCGTTATTACTACTGGTTATTAGTTTTACTATTATTTCCGTTGCTAAGTTTTATTTCTTAAGACGTAAGAAGGTGGCGTAAATGACTCATACTAATAAAAGAATAATTATAAACAGAATCATTATGGCACTATCTACACTATCTGCAATAGTGGGTATTGGATTTCTGTTTTGGATCCTTTATGTACTTGTAGCAAATGGTTTAGATGCACTAAGTGCAACTATATTTACAGAAGAAGGTGCACCTCCCGGATATGAGGTAAGCGGACTGAAGCATGCACTTATAGGTCAACTTTACATTGTTGGTTATGCCACGCTTTTTGGAGTACCACTTGGAATCTTAGCAGGTACATACCTTAGTGAATACGGCGGTCGTGCGAAACTGGCTGAGATCATCCGTGACATATCAGATATTATGATGAGTGCTCCTAGTATTGTAATCGGAGCATTCGTTTATGCAATTGTAGTTGCACCTATGGGACATTTCAGTGGATGGGCTGGTTCTATTGCACTTACTATTATAATGCTTCCGATCATACTTCGTACGACGGATGATATGCTTCAACTTGTACCATCAACTTTGCGTGAAGCGGCATTTGCTTTGGGTGCTCCAAAATACAAAGTTATTATGCAAGTAGTTTATCGCGGTGCTAAAGCAGGTATATTAACTGGTATATTATTAGGTGTTGCACGTGTTGCAGGTGAAACTGCACCACTTCTGTTTACATCGTTTAACGATAATTTTTTAAATACGGATATGATGGAACCAATGGCTTCACTTACCGTTACAATGTACAACTATGCAACTTCTCCATATGAAGATTGGCAGCGTCTAGGTTGGGCTGCAGCATTTATTTTAAGTATGTTTATATTAGGTCTTAATATTATTGGAAGACTATTTATTATGAAGAAAAAAGGAAGATAATGGCAAGTATTGTTGATATTAACGGCGAAATTGCACTAGATGTAAAAAACTTTGATTTTACATATGCAGGTGCAGATGACCCAAGTATAAAAAAAGTAAGTATGCCTATAGCTAAAAATAGCATAACTGCACTTATTGGACCATCAGGTTGCGGTAAAACTACACTTCTTAGAAGTTTTAACCGTATGCATGATCTGTATCCTGGGAACAAGTATGATGGTGAGGTTATGTTTAAGGGTAGAAACATACTAGATGCTAAAGAAGATCTTATCAACTTACGTATCCAAATTGGTATGATTTTTCAAAAACCTACAGCTTTCCCAATGAGCATTTTTGATAATGTAGCATACGGTATGAGATTACAAGGTATTAAAAATAAAACCGAGCTACAAGACAGAGTTGAAAAAGCTCTAAAAGATGCAGCTATATTTAAAGAGGTTAAAGACAGACTAAAGCATGATGCAAACGGATTATCTGGCGGTCAGCAGCAACGTCTTTGTATCGCTCGTGCTATTGCAGTTGAGCCTGAAGTATTACTTTTTGACGAACCTACATCTGCACTTGACCCAATCTCAACAGCAGGGATTGAAGAGCTGGTAGTAAGTTTAAAAGACAGAGTGAGCATAGTGATCGTTACACACAACATGCAACAAGCAGCGCGTGTTAGTGACTATACAGGGTTTATGTATCTAGGCGAGCTAATAGAGCTTGGTCGTACAGAGGAGCTTTTTGTTACACCGAACGAAAAGTTAACGCAAGACTATATTACAGGTAAATTTGGTTAATAGGAAATTAAAAAATGAATAGTAAATATGATGAAAAAGTAAATGATATAAGAGGGAAAATCTCAACTCTTCTTAAAAATATTACTGAGGCAAATAAGATATCTTATGAAGCATATAAAGAAAATGACAAGGCAAAGTTTCAAGAGGTTCAAGATAGACTTAGCAATATAGGTGTTAATGCAGATATTATAGATAATGAAATTATTAAAGCATTTGCATTATTTGGTCCTGAGGCTATTGAGCTTCGCTCGCTAATAGCTTATTTAAAAATGACAAATGAAATAGTTAGAATCGGTATTGGTATAAAGAAATATGCACAAAGAATGAGAGAGCATATAGATAGTGACTGTGACTTAGAACCACTAAACCCGACTATATTACCTTTACATAAAAGTACTATTACCTCTTTAGAGTTAATCTGGGAGTGTTTTGACAACTTTAATGAATGTAATATCGATGATAACTATAGAAAAGTTATGGTTGAAGAGAGTAAAAATGACGACTTCTTTTCAGTACTTGAAAAAGATATCATGACACATATTATAGACGAAAAAGAGCTTGCAATTGAATATGTAAAAGTTCTTGGAAGTCTTAGAAAACTAGAGCGTTCTTGTGATAGAACTGTAAATATTGCAAACCTTATGATGTATGCAAAAAATGGTGGAGAGATTCACTTACATCAATAAGTTCTACTTAATCGGTGTGCTCTTTTTGCTCATCGATATAGTGTGAGATTGCATCTTTTATATTACTAAGCTTATTTGGATTCCCCTGCAGGTTTTCAAAGTGCTTAGATACATCTTTATCCTCTTCTACTTTTAAATCTGCAATTTTTGAACATACTTGTAAAAAAACTTCGTATGGTACATCATCACCGCGTTTTAAAAAATATATAGCACGTTGAAGTGACACAAACGGATTTACACTTACTCTTGTTAAGTGGTTAACTCTTGTATTTATATAGTTTATAAACTCTTCTCTAATATCACATTTAACTATACTAAAAAGTCTTTTTTTTGTATCATACTGACACTCAAAAGCTATCTTTGTAGAGTCAAAATCAAAACCGTCAACCAACTCTTTTAAAGTGGCGTTTTTAAATCTTTCACGATATACAAGCTGATAAATATCATTTTTATATTTATACGTGTGTGAATTGTTTTCATATTCAAAATAATCTTGATTCATCGCATTGTTCAAAAGTTCTCGATCTTCATTAGATGGGAAAAACATATCCAAGTCTCTAAATCTGTCTGCTTTTATACAAGAACCTGCAAGATAAAATTTAATATATCTCTTTTTTATATGCATTATAATAAGTCTTTGAAAAAACTCATTTAATTTTATAGAGATATTATCCAATCTATAATCCAACATAGACACTTGGTCATAGGAGATCAACTCTTCATAATCTTTCCAAAAATCATAAACCATAATCTTTCTCCCTTCATTTAAATATAGTTAAATTATATCTCAATCTTAGATAATATGATTTCAAATAAAAATGATGATTTTTTAATCACATCTCTAATCTTTAATAAATTTAAATTCAGATATACTTATAGCAATTTTTTTTTGGGAGAATACGAATGGGAAAATTTGTTAACAATATAGATGAATTCTTTACATTTTGTAAAGATAATGATGTACAATTCGTTGATTTTAGATTTACGGATATTAAAGGTGCATGGCACCACTTAACTTACAGAATGAGTGCTGTATCAGCTGAGCAACTAGAAGCTGGTCTTCCTTTTGATGGTTCATCTGTAGACGCTTGGCAGCCGATCAATAGATCAGATATGCTTTTAAAGCCTGATGTTCCAACAGCATTTTTAGATCCTTTTACAGCTGATCCAACGATCATTATATTTTGTGATGTATATGACATCTACAAAGGTCAAGCATATGAGAAATGTCCTCGTTCAATCGCTAAAAAAGCACTTGCTCACGCTGATGAATTAGGTATCGCTGATGCTGCTTACTTCGGACCTGAAAATGAATTCTTTATCTTTGATGACGTAAAATTCGTAGATAACATTAACGAATCTGGTTACAAAGTTGATACTGAAGAGGGTGAGTGGAATTCAAATACTCACTACGAAGATATGTACAACACTGCACACCGTCCTGGTACTAAAGGCGGTTACTTCCCAGTTGCTCCAACTGACTCTATGGTTGATATGCGTGCTGAGATGATGCAAGTACTAGAGCAAGTAGGACTAGAAGTTGTTCTTGGTCACCACGAAGTTGCTCAAGGTCAAGGTGAAATCGGTGTAGTATTCAGCGATATCATCGGTGCTGCTGATAATGTTCAAAAATATAAATATGTTGTAAAAATGATTGCACACCTAAACGGTAAAACTGCTACATTTATGCCAAAACCACTTTACGGTGACAACGGTAACGGTATGCACGTACACCAATCATTATGGAAAGACGGTAAAAACCTTTTCTATAAAGAGGGTGAGTACGCTAACCTTTCTGAGACAGCTTTACACTATATCGGTGGTATCTTTAAACACGCTCGTGCAGTAGCTGCGTTTACAAACCCTTCTACTAACTCATACAAGCGTTTAATTCCAGGTTTCGAGGCTCCAAGTATTTTAACTTACTCTTCTCAAAACCGTTCTGCATCTTGCCGTATCCCTTACGGTGCTGGTGAGAAAGCTACACGTGTTGAGATGAGATTCCCGGATTCTACTGCATGTCCATACTTAGCATTCGCTTGTATGATGATGGCTGGATTAGACGGTATCAAAAACAAAGATATCCCAATAGGGCCTATGGATGAAGATCTATTCGAATTATCTTTAGATGAGATTCGTGAGAGAAAAATACCACAAATGCCACACACTTTAAGAGGATCACTAGAAGCGCTTATCCGTGACAATGATTTCTTAAAACCAGTATTTACTGATCTATTTATCCAAACTTATCAACACTATCAATTCGAGCGTCAAGTTTGGCCTGATGAAGGTCGTCCGACTGCATACGAGTTTAAAACAACTTACCAGTGTTAGTAATATTTATTCCCTTCATAGGGAATAAATTTAATCTATCAAAAATTCAACCAACAACTACAACTTTCACATAATAAAACAGTTAAAAATATTTTACGTGACCGACTAAAGACCTTAATATATGTATAATATCTTCCAGAAAACAATCTTAAGTAAAAATATCCCTTATTTAGTCATATGTCTAACTGTTCAGATATATTTTTTCTGAGATTATTTTGTATAAACTCTGGAGGTTAAAATGTTTATCTTTAAAACGTTTAAAGCTATGCTTATATCTATGGCTGCAGTATCAATTGTGTTATTCCTGTCATTAGGATTTTTCTTTTCTAACTCTTCAAAGCAGATTAGTGAACTATCAAAAATAAACTATGAAATAAAAAATCTTGAATCAACTATGCTAATGCTACGCCGTAATGAGAAAGATTTTTTAGCAAGAAATGACTTAAAATATGTAGATAAATTTCAAAAGAATCACAAAAATCTAATGTTACAACTTCAAAATTTATCTGTTAAATCTAAAAAATATGCTTTCAAACAAGATATATATAAAAGTTTGAATAATATTTTCAAATTATATTATAAAGATTTTTATAATATTGTTGCTATCAAGCAGAAAGTAGGACTTAATCCAAAAGATGGTTTATATGGATCATTAAGAAATAGCGTTCACGATTTAGAGACTTTACTCAAAAAATATGCAAACTACAAACTGCAGGTAGATATGCTTATGCTACGCCGTGCAGAAAAAGATTTTATGCTACGCAGTGATCTTAAATATCTTGAAAAATTTGATAAATCTTTTAAATTGTTTTTATCACATGCTAAAGATGTAGAACTATCTGATAATGATCATGTAATAAAGCTTTTAAATAATTATAAAACAGATTTTTATAATTTGGTTGAAGGTTATAAACAAATAGGCTTGACGAGTAAAGACGGTGCTTTAGGAGAGATGAGAGAAACTGTTCACAAAGTAGATGAAGTATTTGAACAATTTTATAAAATTATAAATAGTGCTATTAATGACAAAGAAACAGATACTATTAATTCTACAATATTCGTATTTATTTTCTTACTTTTTATTATGTCTTTATATGCGTATTTGGTTATTAAAAAGATAAATTCAAAAATACAGAACATAACCGATAATGTAAACAATATTACGTCAACAAAAGATTTGTCATATTCTATTGTAATTGACGGAGAAGATGAACTAAGCACACTTTCAAAAGATTTAAATATCATGCTTGATGAGCTTAGAAATATAATAAATGACGCAAAGCAAAGTTCACACGAAAATACTTCCATCGCACACGAGCTTTCTACCACTGCACTAGGTGTCGGAGAGAATGTTGAAAGATCTGTTGGAGTAATAGATCAAGCGACACTTAAAGCCAATGAGATAAAAAATGAGATTATTTCAGCAGTCAAAGATGCTCAAGAGAGTAAAAAGAATATTATACAAGCAAATGAAAATCTTAGAGCAGCTCGTAACGATATTGTAGATCTAACTGCAAAAGTGCAGCAAAGTGCTGAGATTGAAGTTGAATTAGCTCAAAGGATGAATACCCTATCAAATGATGCGAGTGCTGTGAAAACTATACTTGAAGTTATTTCAGATATAGCAGACCAGACAAACCTTCTTGCTCTTAATGCTGCAATAGAAGCAGCACGGGCAGGTGAACACGGTCGTGGTTTTGCAGTTGTTGCCGATGAAGTTCGTCAATTAGCAGAAAGAACACAAAAGTCACTCTCTGAGATAAATGCAACAATCAATGTGATAGTTCAATCCATAAGTGATGTTAGTGAACAGATGAACTTTAACTCAAACAAAGTTCAACAACTTGCAAATGTTTCTATAGATGTAGAAGAAAAAATTAATGAAAGTGTAAATATTGTAGAATCTGCTGTATCAGCAAGTGATAAAACTGTAACAGATTTTGAAGAAACTGGAAATAATATTGAATACATAGTTTCTCAAGTATCCGATATAAATAAGTTTTCATCAGAAAATGCTAGAAATGTGGAGGAGATCGCATCAGCAGCTAATCACCTTAATTCCATGACGGGGGATCTACATACAAAACTTGAAACATTTAGAACTTAACTTGCAGTTCTTTGGCTCATCCCCATCTTAAACCTTTTAATGGGGATGTTCATTCAAACTTACTTTTTAGTAGGGTCAAGTTCTTCAATTATTCTGTCTAAAATATTAAATAATTTTTCGCTTTCATCTTCCATATTTTTAAAGTTATCAATAATAATAGCTTCATTTTTAGAATTGTATACACTTCCATCTTCTACAAATTTAACATTTTTAATAACATTTGAGTGTACTTTGGAATGAGGATCATCTATTGAAGAATAGTTACGAGTGTGTCCATAACGCTCTTTTCCTTCACCAAGATACCATTTACCAAGTCTACATGCTCTATGATCACCAAATTCGGCTACACTTTTTTGCGATATCACTGATGTATAAGCATTAGATTTAAATAAGATATGATCAATTTTTACTAATACCATAAATAAAGAGTCTCTAATAAAACTTGAATAATTAGCTGATTCTTGTGCATTGTGTTGGAATCCTCTAAGAGTTTCTGCAAACTCATCTATAGTGTGTGTTGCTGATTCAGATATTTTTGTCATATCCTCAGAATGGGCTTGCATCTCAGTAGCTTCTTGTTGAAGCGTTTGGATGGTTACAGATATCTCTTGAGTTGAACGTTGAGTTCTCTCAGCAAGTTGTCTTACCTCATCTGCAACAACTGCGAAACCACGTCCATGTTCACCTGCACGTGCAGCTTCAATAGCAGCATTTAATGCTAATAAGTTTGTCTGTTCAGCTATATCTTTAATAATATCAGCTATTGTAGATATTTCCTGTGATCTTTCAGATAATCCGTTAATATTATGATTAGTTGATTCGATCTTTTCACTTAAATTATTGAAAAGCTCAAGTATACCCTCCATTGATTTTAGAGAGTTATCTGCTTCGTTTGAAGTTTGATTAGACATTTTAGATATCTTATCAACCTCTTTTGAATTATTCAGAAGGTTATTTTGAATAACTTTAAGACCGTGTGAAATACCACCGCCTAAGTCATGCAGTTTTTCAGTAAATGCACCACGTATTTGAGCTCCATAACCAGCTTCTATAGCTTTAACAGATTTATTAATCTTATCTGTTGCTTCTTTCAATGCTTGATTTAGCCCATCTGAAGAAGCATAATATGATCTATCAGTATCTTCTGCAATATTTATTGCTTTTATAGTCTCTTTTAAATAATGTTTTATTTGAACCTGCATAGAGTTAAACTCTTTAGCCATTAGGTTTATCTCACCCTTACCGATCACAGGTGCTACTGCATCAAAATCACCGTTTGATACTTTTGAAACTGCATCTGTAACACCTTCAACAGAACTCTTCACTATAAGCAGTTGTGAACGTAGATACACTGCCAATCCAATATGCAAAATAGTTGCAACTAACAATACTACTGAAAAACCAAATACAAAGCTTTCAGCCGCAAAAGCCAATACAAACAATACTATCTGAGCTATGTTTGATGTGGCAACATTTCTCAATGTTGATTCATTCATTACTAATCCCCAATAAATTTTAATGTGAAATCATATCAAAATATATCTAAAACGCCATGAGTTAAGTGGGATAACCATAAATTTGATATAATTCCAAACTTGATAATAAATGTAAGAGTGTATTATCAAAAATTCAAGAAAAAAAGGTTTTGTAATGCAACATGTTACAAAGGGTAAATATCGCCCATATCCACAAATAGATTTGCCAAATCGTACTTGGCCGGACAATACTATTGATAAAGCTCCACGTTGGTGTAGTGTAGATTTACGTGACGGTAATCAGGCACTTATCAATCCAATGAACATGGAGAAAAAACTTGAATTATATGCACTCTTACTAAAGCTTGGTTTTAAAGAAATAGAAGTAGGTTTTCCATCTGCGTCTAAAGTTGAATTTGATTTTTTACGCCGTTTGGTTGATGACAATCTAATACCTGATGATGTTACTGTTCAAGTACTTGTTCAGGCACGTGAACACTTGATCGCTAAAACTTTTGAAGCTTTAAAAGGTGTAAAAAAAGCAACTGTTCACCTTTATAATTCAACATCAATAGCGCAAAGAAAAATAGTTTTCAAAAAAGAAAAAGAAGAGATTATTAAACTAGCTCTTGAAGGTGTTGATCTAGTAAAAAAATATGAACAACAACACGACGGTGAGATCTTTTTAGAGTATTCACCTGAGAGTTTTACAGGAACTGAGTTAGAGTTTGCAGCCGAGATATGTAATGCCGTAACTGAGAGATGGGGTATAAGTGCTGATCGTAAAGTGATCATTAACTTACCTGCAACTGTAGAGATGTCTACGCCAAACGTGTATGCAGATCAGATTGAGTGGATGGGAAGACATCTAAACAATAGAGAAAATGTTGTTATATCTACTCACACTCATAACGATAGAGGGACTTCTATCGCTGCAACTGAGTTGGCATTACTTGCAGGTGCAGACAGAGTTGAAGGTACACTTTTGAGTAACGGTGAGCGTACAGGTAATGTTGATATCATTACAATAGCACTTAATATGACAACTCAAGGACTTGATCCAAAACTTGATCTGAGTGATGTTAATGAGATTCTAGATGTAGTTGAGCGTGCAACTGAGATGCCTACACATCCACGTCATCCTTATGTTGGGGAACTTGTTTATACTGCATTTTCAGGTTCACACCAAGATGCTATTAACAAAGGTATGGCTTATCAGCAATCTCGTGAAGACAGTTTTTGGGAAGTACCGTACTTACCGATAGATCCGACTGATGTAGGACGTACATACGAAGATATTATACGTATCAACTCACAGTCTGGTAAAGGCGGGGTTGCATATATCTTAGAAAAGAGCTTTGGATATCAACTTCCAAAAGCTATGCACCCTGAAATTGGTAAGTTAGTTCAAGCCCTTAGTGATCAAGAGGGACGTGAGTTAAGCAATGATGAAATTTTTGAAGTGTTGCAAAACAACTACTTTAAAAATGAAGAGCATATCTCTTTTGTAGATTGTTCACTTAGTTCTAAAAGCTCTGCATCTACTTGCGAATTAGTTTATAAAATGAACGGCAAAGAGATAACATCTGTAGGTGAAGGGAATGGTCCTATAGATGCTGCAAAAAATGCTTTGATGAAAGAGTATCCAAACGAGTTTAGTATAAAGTCTTACTCTGAACATTCATGCGGAGATAAAAGCACAGCCAAAGCTATCGCATATATAGAGATCCAAAGTGAGGACACGCTTTCATGTTTTGGAATGGGTGCAGACAACGATATAGCTACAGCATCTATAAAAGCACTTTTTTGTGCAGTAAATAGAGCGTTCAAATAAAAATCTTCCAAAGGGTTGAACTTAAATTCAACCCTTTTAACAAACTGCTAACACTTTCATATTAAAATACATTATGAAGAAAAAAATACTACTTTTAGAAGATGATATACTTTTAGCACAAACTTTAGAAGATCTGCTTATATCTGAAAACTATGACGTATCTTTAGTAACAACAGGTAATGAAGCAATAGACAAAACTTATGATGAAAAATTTGACCTTTATGTGTTTGATATAAATGTACCTGACATCACTGGTTTAGAGCTTTTAGAATCACTAAGAGATGCAAATGACAATACTCCTACTATATTTATAAGCGCACTTGTAGATATTCAGTCAATTTCAAAAGCTTTTAAAGTAGGCGCAGAGGACTATATTAAAAAACCGTTTTTCCCAGAAGAGTTATTAATACGTATTAATGCAAAACTTTTACCTAAACAAACAAATATAATTTATAAAAATATAGAGTATAATTCAAATACAAAGCTGTTAAAAATAGATGGTCATATAAAATCAATCGGTGAGGTTCAAGAGAGACTGCTTGAACTGTTTTTGAATAATTTAAATCAGGTATTAGATAAAGATATACTTTTAGAGTGTCTAGATAAACCATCTCCAACTGCATTAAGAGTTGCCATTACTAAACTAAAACAAACTACCGGATTAAATATAATCAATGTGCGTGGTGTAGGATATTCACTTGAATAAAGTAGAAATAGAGTCGTTCTTAAAAAGCTTTTTTCTTTTTTTTGGCTCATTAAGTATATTAATAAGCATACTTTATTATATAAGTTTTGCAAAAAACGTACAAACCTTAGATGAAAATATATTATCTCAAATGAGACTGTGCAGTTACGATTTAAAATGTGAACAGTTTAAACTGGACTTTATAGATATAGAAGAAAAGAAAAAACTATCTACTTTATATAAAGATGACAAAGGTTTAACAAGTTTCTACCCTATAATCGATTCGGAAAAGTTTTTACTATCATTTAATCTATCTAAAAAAGATTACCAAAAAGAGATACAAACTATAAAAGAGGAACTTTATTTAGAACTATCTGGAGTACTGGCTATAACATTTATTTTATCTATATTATTTTCAATCTATGCACTTTATCCACTTAGAAACGCCTTGCTTTTAACACAAGAATTTATAAAAGATATACTTCATGATTTTAATACACCTCTTGCATCTCTAAGACTTAATTCCTCAATGCTCAAAAAAGAGCTAGGTGAAAATGAAAAGCTTAAAAGGATAGAGTTAAGTGTAAGTAATATACTTGATCTGCAAGATCATTTGCGCTCATATCTTCAAAACAGCTCATTGCAAAAAGAAAAGCTTGAGCTAAAAACTCTTTTAAAACAAAGAATAGATTTTATAGAAAAAAACTACCCGAATATAAACTTCTCAATAGATGTTGAAAATATAAATATCTTTACAAACAAAGAGGCTTTTGTAAGAATAATCGACAACATATTAACCAATGCAGCAAAATACAATAAAAGAGACGGTTCTGTTAAGGTCATATATGAAAAAAATAATTTAAAAATTATTGATACGGGAAAAGGTATTCAAAACCCTAAAAAAGTATTTAACAGATTTTATAAAGAGCAAGACCGTGGTATAGGGATCGGTCTTCATATAGTTAAAAAACTATGCGATGAACTAAAGATTGAAATTAAAATAGAGAGTGAAATATCTAAAGGGACTATCTTTTCATTAGATCTTTCACAGCTTACAAAGAGCTAACACTTCTATGTCATACTTTTACAATCTAAAACTAAAGGATACGAGATGAAAACTTTAAATATAACAGCAACAATACTTTTGCTAGGGTCTTTAACATTAGGTGCGGCAGCAACAATAGATGAGCAGATCACTGCTATACAAAATGCAACAACGCAAGAAGAAAGAGTTGAACTTGTAAATGAGTTTAAAACTAATTTATCTACTTTAACTAGAGAGGAGCGCCAAGAAGCAACTGCTAAACTACGTGAGAGTATGCAAGGTAGTGGAGCTGAGCTTAAAATGCAGATCAGAGAAAGAACTCGTGTTCAAGAGGGCGATCAAACAGGTGAGTTAATTAGAAATCAAAGAATGAACCAAAATCAAGCTGGTTCAAAAGGTATGCACCAGTCTCAAATGGGTGGTGGCGGCACTACTGCAATTGGACAAGGTCAATACGGTAAAAACAGACCTTAGAGCTTAAAAAAATATGCCACATTATGTGGCATTTAAAATTAACAAAGGAGATCTATGATTAGATTTTTATTACTATTATTTACATTACAACTTACACTTTTTGCTTACAATGATTATGACCTAGACGGTGTTGAAGATACAAACGACAGATGTCCAAATACTCCATTTAGTGAACTAGTAGATGCAAATGGTTGTACAATATCAAGTACAACGTCTTTACATAACTTTGATTTTATATATGGAATTAGTTTTACAGATTCTGACTATTCAGGTGAAAATACAAAAACAACTTCTCATAGCTTCCAATTCGATTATTACTACAAAGATTTCTCATTAGAGTTAAGTACATCATATATGAGTTCTAAAAGTACATCTTACAACGAGAATGGAATTGATGATTCTTTTGTTGGAGCATATTATCAATTCCTGCCTATAAAAAATTTAAAAATATCAACAGGAGTTGGAGTTATTATTCCGACGTATGATTCAAATTTAAACAATAATAACACGGACTATACAGCTTCATTAAGTGCTAGTTATGCACTGGAAAATATTAATATATTTGCAGGTTACATATACACAAAAGTAAACGATGACGATATTAACAATACTGATATTATAGTTAACTATCAAGATACAAATGCTTACAGTATAGGAGTTGGTTTTTATCCTACACAAAGGCTTTATGTAAGTGGTTCATATTTTATTAGTGACAGTGTTTATAAAACAGATGAAACAATTAAAACTATCTCTGCTTACGCTTTTTACACTATAGACTCTAAATGGTTTACAACATTTAGTTATGCTAACGGTTTAAGTGATAGTGCAAACGATAATTATTTATCGCTTAGACTTGGATATAGATTTTAAAAGTTAGAACAAAAGCTCTTCTGTAGCTTTTAGTTCTTTCTCCACTCTTGGTGGTTTTGAAATATTACTAAAATACTCTTTTCTTTTTCCAACTTTTACTTCAACTATGCCTTCTGGTACATCAAACTTTCTTTTGATCTGTGGATATAGTTTTAAAACACTGTCATAGTACATTTTAAAAGCAGGTCCTGCTATTTTACCACCTGTTTCCCATCTGTGCATTGGGGAATTATCATCGTTTCCAAACCATACTATTGTTTGAATAGTAGGTGAATATCCTGCGAACCAACCATCTACATTATTATTTGTAGTACCTGTTTTTCCGGCTAACTCTATACCCCAAGCTTTTGCGCGACGACCTGTACCGCGATTAACTACGTCACGTAATATACTAGTCATTATAAATGCTTGTGTAGGTTCAGTAATAAAGTGTGTAACTTCTTCTTTCTCATATACCACTTCATCATTTTTCTCTATACTTAAAATAAGACTAGGTTCAACTTGAATTCCGTCATTTGCAAATGATGAATAATACTTAGCTAACTGTAATGGCGAGAGTGATATAGTACCTAATGATACGGAAAGATCACGAGGTAAATTCTCTATTCCAAACTTATCAAGTTGTTTTAAAAGCTGATTTAATCCTATCTCATTTACAAGGTTGATCGTAGCAAGGTTTCTTGAGTGCACAAGTGCTTCACGAAGAGAGATTAAGCCCTTATAGTTTTTCTCATAATTTTTAGGCTGCCATTTCAACTCTTCGCCGTCTTTTTCATACTTATATGTACGAGATACATCCACAAGTTTTGTAGCCCCTGAATATCCCAAATCAATACCTACTTGATAAATAAATGGCTTAAATGCTGATCCAGGTTGACGTCTTCCTTGCGTAGCACGATTATATGAACTTTTTTCATAGTCTGTACTTCCTACCATAGCCAAAACGTTTCCTGTTTTTGCCTCTAGAGATACTAGAGCACCATTTAAAAGTGATGTATTTACATCAGGTGCAATTTCCCAAGTTGGATCTTTTTCCAAGATCTGTTGATCTTTTATTTTATATTCTTCTATTCTCTCTAGTGAGAGTTCATACGCTTTTTTTACAGCTTCACGTGCTGCTTCTTGAAGACTTAGATCAACTGTAGTATATACGTTGTAACCACCTGTTTTAATGTCATCCATACCTTTTTTCGACATTCTACGAACAACTTCATCAACAATAAAAGGTGCCTGATTTTGAGTTAATGTATCATCATAAACTTTTGGATTGCTAGCTATCTCTTCTTGATAAGTTACCTCATCAATCCAACCAAGAACCTTCATACGTTTTAATACACGGTTAGCTCTTCCCATAGAGATCTCATAGTTTTTTGTAGGGGCATATGTACTTGGAGCTTTTGGAAGACCTACTAGTATAGCTACTTCTTTTAAAGTAAGCTCATCTAAACGCTTATGAAAGTAACCATCAGCCGCTGTCTTTATTCCATAGTAACCGTGACCGAAATATATCTCATTAAGATATCTCTCTAAAATCTGCTCTTTTGTAATGTGGCGTTCAAGCTTTAGAGCATATATCGCTTCTTTTATCTTACGAGATAGCTTTTTCTCCCTTGTTAGAAGTACGTTTTTTACAAGCTGTTGTGTGATTGTACTTGCACCCTCTACAGCACGTCCAGCTTTTATAACTTTTATTGCCGCACGAAATATTGCATCTACATTTATACCAGGATGTTCAAAAAACGACGTATCTTCTATTGCTACAAGGGCTTCAATAACATGTGGAGGTATCTCTTCAAAAGGAGCGTAATATCTATGCTTTTTATCAAACAGATTTGCAATCTTATTTCCGTCTTTATCATAGATTCTAGTAGTCTGACTTGGGTTATAATCAACTAATGATGATATATCATAAGTATATATTTGTAAGAAATATCCAAGTACTAAAAATGGAGATAAAAACCCAAGTATCAAAATTATAAATAGTATGTTTTTAACACTGAGTTTTCTCATTGCCTAAAGTCCCTGTTTGCAAAATTTGCTTCAATTAAAGTTTGCGTATATTTTTCTTTTGGAGATTGTAATATGTCGTGCATTTTACCATATTCAACCAAATGACCTTCTTTTATAACACATATATCTTCACATAAATTTTTTGCAGAATTCATATCGTGCGTTACGAAAAGTATTTTAAACTTATACTCACTTTGAAGTCTTTTTAAAAGTTCAAGTATTAAAACCCTTGTTTCAGGATCTAGTGCAGTTGTCGGTTCATCAAGCATTAAAATTTTTGGATTACCCTCTAGAGCCATTGCTATTACTACACGTTGCAACTGCCCGCCTGAGAGTTCAGGAGGAAATCTCTCTTGAAGAGATTTGTCTAGTCCAACATGTTCAAACAATTCATCTATTCTCTCGTCTGATTTAAAAAACTGCTTTTTGATTTTTGTAAGCGGAGATAGTGCCGTGAACGGGTTTTGAGGAACAAAACCAATTGTATCACCAGCCTTAAGTTCAAAATCAGCATCTATATTTAACTCTCTGCTCATTGTGTTTGGAAGCATATTTAAAAGTGCTTTTATGCTTAGAGATTTACCACTACCGCTTTGACCTACAAGTGCAAGTGATGAATTAATATCAAATGCAATATCTACAAGTGTTTTTTCTTTATAATCTATTTTTAGTTTATTGATTTTCATTTAATATATTTTATCTAAAATTATTTACAATAACTAAAAACTATAGTTATAATAAACTGAAGTTGTAAAATACTCATCTTGATTATCGTAGTATTCTATCTTTGTGCCAAGCAAAGAATGTTCAGAAGTTTTAAAATTCATCTGTATAAATACATTAGCATCATTGAATGATTCATCAAAGTTATCATTTTCATATCTTGCTATACCCGTACCGAATCTAAAAAGATATTTTGAAACTAATTTATATTCAATCTCTGTTTTTAAACCTAAACAAAACAGGCTATCTCCAGAGTCATATGCCCCACCGTAGACAGTAAAACCATATGAAATATTATTAGTAGCTTTCATTCTTTTGCCTATTCCATATTCCCCATAACTATAAAGTTTATCATCATAGAATAGCCTTTTTAAACCTATGCTCATCTCTTTTGTAGGTTCTGAAAAAAACTCACTAGATAAAGGCATGGATGAGAGATGCATTAATGTAAAATGTTCTATAGACAGCTTATCGTTTGCCCGTAACTCAAGGTCAAACAACTCAACACTACCATTTTTAACTAAACCATCCAGAAGATCAAAACGGTTTTTGTACAGGTTTCTAAAACCAATTGTAGCATACGGGTCTTTTTTATAAAGAAATCCAAAAGATGTTCTGTACATATACGGTGATATCGGATTTTTATCTATATCTTTATATTCATGCCCATATGACAAAAAATTATTATTTTTGTATGTTGATAAAGTCAGTATTTTTGAAAGCTCTTTTTGGGATATTTGTTTATCTTGTACAACTATTTCATAATAGAGTAATGCACTTAATACAATTTTATCTTTTGAACTTTTAGAGATATTTGTATCTTTGATCAGACTATGTACACTTCTTTTAGAAAAGACCACATCTCTTAATATGTTTTTTTCATCTTCATCCAGCACTTCATAATGCATTTGGAACTGTTTGAGTTTAGAGTGTAAAAGTTTTATATTTTTAACTTTACCACTCTGATATACAGAATTCACTACTTCAACCGGAAGTACAAATAGCTTTGAGCTACTTCTTTCTTTTGCGTCGTAATTGTATATATCTAAAAGCGTTATAAGTTCTGAACTACAGTTTCTTGTTAAGAAATAGTATTTTTGCGTAGTATCTTTTACTTCGTATAGATGGAGTAAAATATTATCTATCTCATTTTGTGAAAAATTCAATTCATATACTACTAAATCCCTAAACTCCTGCTCTCTTGCTTCATAATCTTTTGCATTAAACGAAAAGAAATTATACTTACTGACAAAACCTCCAAAAACACCTTTAAAAGCATAAGATATAGCAGATGTGCTTTTAGATACATCTGCTGTATATTCTATAACATTACTTCTAGTTTTAGAATCAACTTTTAATAAAACATGCCCAAACAGTGAAGCTGCCGCACTATATCTCTCAGTAGAGAAAACTATACTTATTTTATTAAAATTTGGTGCTAAAAATCTATCTAGTTCCTTACACTCTGCATCAATTCTCTCAACAATACCCAATGAATTAAGCCACTTATATCTAGCAGGATATTTACATTTCGTGTAAGGATCGTTTTTAAATGCGCTTAGAGTAGCTTCTAACTCCGCTTCTAAACTTGTCTTACCATTAGGCGATAAAAAGAACTCACCTGTTTCTATAATACTTTTTGAACCTTCATAATGAAGCAGTTTACTCCAATATGTTTTACTCGCTGTTATTTTAATTATATTTTTATGGGAATCTTGTGCTAGAAGATGCACGGAAGTAAAAAGTATAAGAGCTAAAAACAGTCTCTTAAGACTAAAATTTAACTCAAAACTTTTCAATTATTTAGCACTGTCAAGAAGAATTTTCAATATCCCTCTTCTATCTATTTCTCTTTCAAACTTTTTAGTTTTAGCAACTGCAGCATTGTATCCGTCTTTAGATATGTTTATAACTTCAATACGGTTATTTGCCAATGTTTTATTAGCATAATCTTTTGTATCTAAAGTTACAACAACTCTTGCAAAACTAGCACCCTTTAGGCGAGGGTCATTTGTTTTAACGTTTTCTTTTTTTGCAGTTTTTGAAACATGCAGTTTTAAAAGATTCTTTTTAGTTTTAACACTACTTGGATTACTTACAAGTGTCATACCGTAACTTGAAATATGGTTTTTAACAACTGCAGCTTCACCTTTTGCATTTTTATCATAAGATACATAAACCATAGCTTTTCTTTTAGCATCTCTTGTTGTACTAAAAATATCTAAGATCTCTTTTTCATACTTAGCTTTATTAAAATCTGAGCTGATTGCTTTTAAAATCGGAAGTTTAACACTAACGTTATTAGCTAATTGATGAATACTTGTAGTGTTTTTCATAAGGTCTAAAACATTACCATTTTTAGAGCTCTCATATAACGAGTTCATCTTGTTATAACTAATGTCCATTTCAGACTTTTGTGCAGAAAATAAAACACCGCGATCTACTTTTACTAAAGTATAAATCTTACCGCCACTTTGAGCATTTTCAACTACTTCAGCACCGGTAAACTTGATCTTCTCTATAGAAGATTTAGTTTGAGATTTTATATTTTCATTTATCACGTCATTTGTTACATTTGTATTTATCTCAAGGTCTGATGAAACGCTAGTACTGATTGTACCACCGATTTGAGCCAATGCATTTGCTTTTGCAGCATCTACACTATCACCCTCACCTACACCATAATAAAATACAGGATTTGAAGCAGGAGGATTTAAAAACCATTTTGGTAACTCTGATGTAGAAGGACCACTTGCCCCTCCACACCCACTCATAAAAAATACAAAAGATAAAACTAATGTATTAAGAGCTGATTTAAACATTACTTACTCGCTTCTTCACCAGCTAAAACTGCTGCTACGATATCTTGATATTTTCCAATGCTTGATGATTGAGAAAAAGCATAGTATGTACCGATACCGATATTTGGAACTGCTAATAATGTTCCTTTTGTCATTCTTGCTAAACGCTCACCGATAAACTGTTTTTGGTTTCCAACTAATGTTGTAAGGGCTTGTGCATATTGCATAGCTCTTATCTCTTTATCGATCATACCACGTCCTCTTACGATACCAGCTGTTGCAGATACGAACATACTGGTAGCACCAAAAGCATTATTATCAACTGCATCTAATAAAGCATCAAGTTTTTTAGCCAATGGAATTTTTGCAGGATCAAAATTAGCTTCTACAGCTTCTGCACCACTTGATAATAAAGTAAAGTACTTCTCTTCACTTGAATCTTCAGCAGCTTCTTTTTCAACTAATTCTGCTTCAGCAGTTTTTAACTCTTCCTCTTTAGCAGCTCTGTCTTCACTTTCAGAGTTTGCATCATCATCTAACCAAGCTTCAATTTCAGCTATTGCAGACTTTTGCTCACCTACAACACTAATTGCTTCTCTGTATTCATTTTTTGCCATTTTTACATTTTCAATCATATCTTCAGGAAGTAAAGAGATAACTGCTTCTTCAACACTTGGAAAAATATTTCCGCTTTTAGCTTCAACATCTATTAATGCTACTTTATCATCATTTTCAGCCGCTTTAAAAGATGTATATGTTTTAGTATCAGTTACATCTGGGAATACATTCATATCAGGAATTTTATACCCTTTATTACCGTTACTTGAATTTTTGTAAATTGCAGCAGCTTGCCAAAAAAGTCTAGCTTCTAATGGACTCATACGAAGTGCAGCTTTACCAAGAATAACATTTGTTATATTAACAGTTGAATAGTATGCATCATTTTTAACCGCATCTAAATTGTTTACATAATTAAAATCAATCGGAGCAATCACTTTATCTACCCATTCACTATCAGCAGATACAGGCATATTTTGGATGATATCCGTATTTATACGAATTAAGTTGATACCTGTATTTATACGAACTAACTGCTTTTCAAATCCTGGGTCCTCAAGCGCTGCACTTGAAGATTCAGATAAACCCTCTATAAAATTAGCACTAAGTGCAATTGGCGATAAAGCAAGTGAACCTGCTAATAATAAAACTTTTGAACTATTTTTTAAACTTTTTAACATATATTTTTCCTAACCTTTTTTTTTATAAAATTTCGAACATGCTGTTATTATTTTTCTCAGCGTTTTTAGCCTTTTGCTCGGCAACCTTTTTAATTATTTGATAGTATCTGTCAAATTTTGCTTTACCCTTTGTAATAACTTCATCCCCTCCTTCACTAAGTTGCATTGCTTTTTCATAGTATTCATTAGCTTTTGAAAGCAGTGCCATATCATCACTCTTTGCAGCTAATGCTTCACAGTAAACTGCAAGATTGAAGAAATATGCTTCATTTTTTTCACCTTTATAGGCTTTCATCCCTTTTATAGCACCCTCGTAATTTTTTGCTTTTGCATATTTTTGTGTATAAGCTAATTCACTTGGTAGATCTTTTAACTCTACAAGTTTCAAAGATGATATTGGTGAAATATCTTTGATAAGCTTTTTAGCTAAATAATCTGATGCTTCTGCAAAAAGTTGAGTTTTTGTCGGAAGTGCTTGACGACCGGCTTTTGAATAACGCTTGATCGGGAATTTATAGTTTTGAGTATAAAATGTAGTACCCTCTTTACGAATATTAAATTCAACACTGATAAGCCCGTTTGTAGTATTTGGAGTTTCTACATAATCAAAAATAAGTACCTTCATGTCTAAAGACAGATTACTTACATCTTTTACTTCACTAATAGATATAAAGTTAGTTTGAGTCACAAACTTTTTAAGACTTGATAAAAGCTTACTATTAAAAGATCTGTCAGATCTAATCCCTTCCCCCGCAAGAATATTATCTACAATTTCAATCTCTAAAAATCCAGATGTTGCATCGTCACTCTCTAACATTTGTGCGACTTCTTTTGGCTTATTTGGCGGAATATAAGTGTTTAACAAAAGTTGACTTTTCCCACATCCAGTTAATAACAAAGCACTTACTACTAAAGTACCGATATAACTCTTTTTCAAAACATTTAATAACATATCTACACACTCCTTATATGATAAAAAATAATATTCTATTATCTCTTAAACTTAGCTTTTTTTTAAATAAATAGGTTAGTTGTATAGAATATGCTACGTAACACTATATTGTGATAATTTTTTACATAAAGATATAAGTTCGATTTCACTCTCTCCAAGTCTGGCAATAACCCTTAAAATAGCTCTTTCAACTGTAGGTTGACGTATAGCTCCAATAAAGTAGCCATTTTTTTGGATATCATCTTTTATCTCTAAAACTTTTTTATTATCACCTATAACTATAGGTACTATAAGTCCGTCTATACTTATACCAAGTTCACGCTGGACTATCATCTTTCTAAGGTTTATCTGACCCAGCAACTCTTCTTTATGTTCTATTATATACTCTAACGATCTATGTGCTAAAAGTGTGTCGTATAAAGAGAGTGCAGTAGCATATATAATTGGTTTTGCACGGTTTATCAAATATTCTATTATATGTTTTGAAGAGAGTATGTATGCTCCAAATCCACCATATGCTTTACCAAGTGTACCCATCTTTATATGATTTTGTTTTGGAGTTATTTTATACAGATCAAACACACCCATAAGATTCTCTCCAACTACACCACTGCTATGTGCTTCATCAACTATTAAAATAGCATCCTCTTGATCAGCTATACTAAACACCTCATGATTACACAGATCTCCATCCATAGAGTAAATGCCTTCAACTGCTATTATTTTTCTTTTTGCACCGCTATGCTTATTTAGAAGTTCTCTTAAATCTTCCATATTATTATGTTTAAAAAACACAACATTTACATGTTCAAGCTGAGTTGCAAGAACCCCTGAAGCGTGGTAAAGCTCATCCATAAAAAGCATATCGCCTTTTCTACAAAGTGCCTCTATCATTGCTATATTTGCATTAAACCCGCTTCCAACCACGACTGCGTCTTCAAAATTATTTGCCTCACACAGTGCTTCTTCAAAATCTTTGTGAATCTGATGATATCCATTTACTAAAAGTGATGCTTTAGCGGAGTGGCTTGGTAATTTTTCTAACTCTTGGCAAGTTTTTTTATGAAGTTCTTTATTATGTGCAAGTCCAAGATAATCATTAGATCCAAAGTCCTTTAAAGACTCATCTACTACAAACCTTTCTCTAAAACGACCAGACTTTTTTAAAGCGTTCAGCTCTTTTTCATAATAGTTCATAAAAAAGCCTTTAACAGATCAGTGTTAAGCCCCATTGCAGTACTCTCGTAACCCTTGACCTCTTTTATATAGTTTTTACAAAAACCCTCTACCATACAAGCACCTGCTTTACCTCTCCAATCTCCAGAGCTTAAATATTTATCCAGTTCTTTGTCTTCAAACTCTGCAAACAGATAATCGGTTGATGAGATATCTATTATTTTTTTACTTTTGTCTTCATATATCATACAAGTTATTATGGAAGTAATATTGCCACTTTGAGTCATTAAAATATTTCTTGCCTCATCCGCGCATCTGGCTTTACGTAAAATATGCCCTTTACTTGTAACTACCGTATCAGCAACCAAAAGCGGATAATCATCTATTCCAAAAGTTCTTCTATTTATTTCGTACTTTCCGTGAGTTGCCTGATAAACAAAGTTTTTTGGACAGTCAGTTATAATTGAATCTTCATCGAAATCTACACTCTCTTGTATAAATTCAATGCCGGCATTTTTTAAAAGTTCTGCACGAGTAATTGATCCTGATGCTAGGCGCAACATTTCTTATACTTCCTTCCGCTGCCACAAGGACAAGTCTCATTTCTCTCAATTTTTGTATTAAAAAGCACTCCGCTATCGTATAGCCACTGCCCATCTTTTTTTATAAACTTACTTCTTTCGTGTAACACTTGAATTATTCCGTTTTCTTTATAGTATGCCTTAAACTCAACTTCATCGTCTTTTGTATCTAACACATCAAGTTTTAACCATTCTATGTCTTTGTATGAACTCATATCTGTTGGAATGTTTTGAGTTGTTGTTTTAGCTAAATACTCACCGTCCATTCTAACAAAAGCCTCATAACGGCTTCTCATTAAATCTTCCGGTGTCTCTATCTTTTTCATTAAATTTCCTAAATACTAATCATATAATCATACTATATAAAGGATTAAATAATAAAATAGATGTTAGAATAATATATATTAACGCAAAATATGTTTTAAAGTTTATCAAATGAATAAAAAATTTAATTTTAATGAAATACTTACAGCTACTAAAGAGAGCTTTGATTTAGAGGAGGATGTTGTTTTTAAACTCTATCGCTCTACAATAGAACTCTCATCCAAAGTAGTCCAAGATATAGAACTTGGAGTTAAAAACTATGACTATAAACTAATAGAAAATGCAGCACATAAACTAAAAGGTGCCAGCGGATCAATTAGACTTGATTATATATACAATCTATGCATTGAGATTGAAAATGACGCTAAGGCTAATAAATATAGAAACTGTGAAAAAGACCTTGAAGAGATAAAAAGTTTTTTTATCTCTTTAGAAAATGCTATTAAAGATCCACAATAAAATTAAAAAATACTTGATAGATATGAACCTATAAATATAGCTATTACACCCAATACAATATTTGCAGGAACCTGATACTTTCCGATTAATCCAAGTTGAGATTTTGCTAAGGCAATATCTCCATCCACTATAGCTTTCTCAGCACGATTTCTTCTTTTTATCATAACAATAAGATTTATAAACATAACAGACCATATAGCCTCTTTGGCATGTGCAAAACCTGCATATTCACTACCTGATAGAGAATATGCTTTTATCATTATAAATGCCGTTATAAAAAGTAATACTACAAAAGGTAAAACAATTAAAAATAATCTCTTTAGAGCTATAGATATATGTTCTAATCTTTGCTCAGACGATTCGATTTTCATAAAAGAAGGATGAGCAGCGTAACGCATAGCTATCATACCACCTACCCATACAACAGCACTGATTACATGAATAAAAACTATATAAGCTTTATATTCAGTGAATATCTCACTCATTAGCTAAGTGCCTCAGTAATGAATTTTAATGAAGCTTCTTTTGCTTCAGCTACTTTTGTAGTGTCTTTTCCGCCTGCTTGTGCAAAGTCAGGACGACCACCGCCGCCACCGCCTAAAATCGGTGCAATCTGCTTAATCCAATCACCAGCTTTTGCATTGGCATCTTTGACACCCGCTGCTATTAGAACTTTGTCACCTTTAACTTGGAAAAGCATTGCACAAAGTTTGTCATTTTGGTTTTTAAGCTCATCAATCTTCTCTTTGATATCACCGCTTGGGTACTCTTCAACAACAACAGTTACACCGTTAATCTCATCTGCTGTGATCTCAACTTTTGCACTCTCTTGAGCCTCTTTAACTTCAACTTTTAATTCTTCAATAGTTGATTTAAGTCTGTTTATACCTGCTATTACATCTAGGTTTTTAACTTCAGCTTCTACTTGTTTAAGAAGCATTCTCTGCTCACAGAAGTAATCATATGCAGCGCGACCTACCACAGCTTCTATACGTCTAACACCAGCACTTACACCGCTTTCTTTAGTAATTATGAATGAACCGATTGAAGCAGTGTTGCTAACATGTACACCACCACAAAGCTCAATTGAAGCATCTTCAAAACTTACAACACGAACATCATCACCGTACTTTTCACCAAACTGAGCTTTAGCACCACTTTCACGAGCCGAGTCTATATCCATAACTTCAGTTTTTGCATCAATACCGCGAGCGATAATAGCATTAACTCTTTGCTCAATCTCTGCAAGTTCTGAATGTTCTAACGCTTTAGGGTGTGAGAAGTCAAAACGTAAACGGTTTGCTTCATTTAATGAACCAGCTTGAGATATATGATCACCAAGTACATCAAACAGTACTGCATGAAGTAAGTGAGTTGCAGAGTGGTGTTTTGTGATCTCTTGACGTGAAATATCTACATGGCTATCTACAATAGTTCCAACTTTTAAATCTTTAGTAGCTTCGATTTGTGAGAGGTTAAGTCCGAAGAATTTTTTAGTATCAACTACTTTCGCAAAACCTTCTAACTGACCGCTATCACCTACTTGTCCACCGCTCTCAGCATAAAAAGGTGTAATATCTAAAAGAACCCAGCCTTTTGATCCACTAGATAGTGAATCAGTCAGTTTATACTCTTCATCTAAAAGTGCTTGAACTTCACCAGAATGGCTTGTAAAATCATATCCTACAAATGTATTCTCACCGAATTTCTCTAAAAGCTCTTTAAAATCACCGTGAGTATCAGCATCACCACTCCCCTTCCAAGCAGCTTTTGCACGAGAGCGTTGTTCATTCATCAGCTCATCAAACTTATCTGCATCAAGTTTTAAATTATGGCTTTTTAACATATCTTCAGTCAGATCAAGAGGGAATCCAAAAGTATCATAAAGTTTAAATGCAACCTCGCCGCTGAATACATCTTTTGTGTTTTCCAGCTCTGCTTCAAAAAGCTCAATTCCACTTGCGATTGTTTTGAAAAATCTTGCTTCTTCTAATTGAATCTGCTCTTTTACGGCATCAGCTTTTTCACTCAAATATGAATACTCTTTACCCATAATAGAGATAAGAGTGTCTACAAGCTTAAACATGAATGGTTCACGGAAACCTAACAGGTAACCATGACGAACAGCACGACGTAATATACGGCGAAGAACGTAACCACGACCCTCGTTTGAGAAGTTAATACCTTGAGATAGTAAAAATACGGCTGTACGGATATGATCAGCTATAACACGGTAACTTGCACCGCTCTCATACACATACTCTTTGTTAATAAGTTCTTCAACTTTGCGAATGATCGGCATGAAAAGAGATGAGCCGTAGTTTGAAAGTGCACCCTCTTTAATAGCTACTACACGCTCCAGTCCCATTCCCGTATCGATTGAAGGTTTAGCAAGAGGAATTCTCTCTCCACCTGCAACTTTTACTTCGTATTGCATAAATACAAGGTTCCAGATCTCTAAAAATCTGTCACCTTCACCGCCCATATAATCTTCAGGGCCACTGAAGTGCTCAGCACCCTGATCGTAAAAGATCTCAGAACATGGTCCACACGGTCCTGTATCACCCATAGACCAGAAGTTATCTTCATCACCAAGACGCATGATACGGTCTTTGCTTACATGTTTTTGCCACAATTGTTCTGCTTCATCGTCACTCTCATGTACTGTAACCCATAACTTCTCTATAGGAAGCTCTAAAACCTCTGTTATAAATTCCCAAGAATAGTCAATTACTTCCTCTTTGAAATAATCTCCAAAACTAAAGTTACCCAACATCTCAAAAAATGTGTGGTGACGTGCAGTATGACCTACATTTTCAAGGTCGTTATGCTTTCCACCTGCTCTTAAACAAGTTTGACAAGATGTAGCACGAGGGTTTGCAGGTGTTGGAACTTCCCCTGTAAATATTGTCTTAAACGGTACCATACCGGCATTGTTAAAAAGAAGTGATGCATCATCTGGAACAAGTGGTGCAGATGCTATTCTTTCATGTTTTTTTGCTTCAAAAAACTTTAAAAACTCTTCTCTAATATCCATAATAATATATGTTCCCTCTTATCGCTTTATAAAATTGGCGCGATTATATCTAAAAAAGACTGTATAACGTATTATATTTTCTAATTGGTAACCAAATTGAATAAATAATGTAATCTTTTTGAGACTTTTTATTTTTAAAATTTCAAAACTCAAAAAAGGAAATATATTTACAATGTTAGAAAGAGTATTTACAATAGATGCGCAAAACGAAGAACTTGAAGTATATGAATATTTAGATCATGACTGTGCTCATAGCATATGTGAAAACCATCTTGAAATTCCCGAAGAATATATAAGTAAAATACGTTGTAAAGATGACTGTTTTACAGTATATTTATCAAATTCTCGTACATATTATCGTGATGATTGGTATGTAAACTTACAACGTTTAGAATATGTTTCTTAATACCTTTTACGATTTTTAAGAAATAAATTTAATAACTACTGATATAATTCATCCTTATACTTGCATGGTTACTTTAATCATAAAATGTTATTAAATATCTTAAGGAAATACGGAGTTTTATTTTGAAAAAATCATTACTAATTGTAGCTGTACAATTTTTACTAATCAGCAGCACAGCATCTGCCGCGCAGAGCATGGATATGAAAAAACAAGCTTTTAAAGCAGTTGAGTTAAAAGCAAACAAAGGTGATGCAAATAGTCAGTTTGCACTAGGAGGCATGTACTTTCAAGGGATTGTAACAGATAAAGATCATGCTAAAGCAGCTTCATTATATAAAAAAGCATCCGATCAAGGACATACAAAAGCTATGTATAACCTTGCAATTATGTATCACAAAGGCGATGGTGTAACTAAAAGTGATCAAGAAGCTATTAATCTTTTCACTAAAGCGGCAAATAGTGGTGACAAAAAATCAGCTCTTCACCTAGCGGATTTATACTATAAAGGTGACGGTGTAAAACAAGACTACAGCAAAGCTTTTTCACTTTATAAAAAAGTTGCCGATGCTGGTTATCCATTTGCGCAATATAAAGTTGCAACAATGTATAAGAGTGGAAAAGGCGTAGAGAAAAATGTAAAAAAAGCTAAATACTATTTAAAAAAAGCATCGCTACAAAGCTGTGCTGAATCTCAATATATGTTAGGTAATATGTATCTTACAGGTGATGGGGTTAAAATAGATAAAAAAGAGGCTGAAGCTCTTATAAAAGAAGCTTACTTAAATGGTAAAGCTGAAGCAAAAGTTATATTAGATCAAGAAAACTGGAAAGCTACACCAAAAGGTGTAACCTTGCCAGAGGAGTAAAGAATGGTGAAAATTATATTTCTAATGCTATCTGTTGTTTCTATATCATTTGCGACTCAACTATTTGATAAATGTGGAATTTGTCATGGAGTAAAAGGAGAAAAACATTCTTTAGGTTTAACAAAAAGTATTGCTGGTATGCAAGCAAACGATGTAGCTAAAATACTATATGAATACAAAAATGGTACAAGAAATATTTACGGTCTTGGAACTATTATGAATGGGCAAGCAAAAAATCTATCTGAAGATGAGATTGAGACACTGTCTAAATATATCGAATCTCTTCCTAAAGTAGAACCTAAAGAACTAGCACAAGATAAAAAAGAACTCACTCCTGAAGAAGTTTTTAAAAAGTGTGCAATATGTCACGGGGATGCAGGACAGAAGAAATCACTTGGTGTTAGTAAGCATATCGCTGGAATGAAGGCAGAAGAAGTTATTAAAATATTAAAACAATACAGAGCCGGCGAAAGAAATACTTATAACTATGGAAGTATGATGCAAGGTCAAGCTACAAAACTTACAGATAAACAGATGGATGATGTTGCTGAATATATTGAATCTCTAACTCCGGTTGAAGAAGATGCAATACAAGAAAAGACAACTAAACCGAAGAAAAAGATCACTAAAGAAGAAGCTGATTATAATAAGTTTATGGAAGAGTACTTTAGAAAAAGTAAAAATCCAAATGAAACTCTAGAAGAAGCGAAAAAAAGATATCAAGAAGAACAAAAAAAATTAAAGGAAAAAAATGAATAAAATTTCTATTGCTATTAGTTTAGCTGCACTATTAATGTGTGGTTGCGGTGATAAAGAACAAAATGAAAACAGCAAAACTGAAAAAACTCAAAGTACTGACAAATCAATGGCGAGTGAAGTATCTAACTCAATATATGGTACTTCAACAGAACAACCTGCTCAAGCAAAAGTACCGTCAGATACAGATGTTCAACTGAACACTCCTCATATTGCAAATGTATTAGAAACTATTAACGGTGGCGGCTATACATATGCTAAAGTAGATGAAAAAGGTAATATCTACTGGATTGCGGGTCCACAGTCTAATATATCAGTTGGTTCAAATATATCTTTTCTTGAACAAATGGTTATGAAAGACTTTACAAGTAAGTCTTTAAACAAAACATTTGATCAACTTGTATTTGTAAGTGCTATCATCTCTACTGATGGATCAGGTAAAAAAACTGCTGCGGCAAATACAAAAACACTAAGTGATGCTCACAAAAATTGTGATTGTAGTGATGAAAGCAAAACTGCTTCAAATCCACACGCTCAAAGTGCGTATGGCTCTAAAACTTCCACAACTGCAGAAGCTATAAATGTTAGTAAAAATAAAAACGGATATAGCGTAGAAGAGTTACATACAAAAAAAGCAGACTTAGACTCAAAAAACATAAAAGTTAATGCTAAAGTTGTTAAAGTATCTAAAAACATTATGGGTAAAGACTGGATTCACCTGCAAGACGGTACAGGCTCAGCTGGAACAAATGACATAATCGCTACATCAAAAAATTCAACTGTAAAAGTTGGTGATATTGTTACTGCAGAGGGAACTATTAAAACAAATGTTGATCTTGGTTATGGATATAAATTTTCTGTTATAATCGAAGAAGCAAAATTAACTGCTATGTAATATTTAATTAGAGCATCTTAATTATAGATGCTCCAACTTTTTAACTCTATTTAGATGGAAAATCTTTAAAAAGTTTTTCTATCACCTCATTCAAATAAGCGCTCTTATCTTCTTGTGTTGATCCTGCATAATTTTCATCTTTTGCTATACCTTGCCAAACTACAGCATTATCTTTAACATCAAAAACTTCTAAAACCAACATCCTCTCTTGATACTCCTTGGTACTTTTAGTAACTCTTACATCATACTCATATACAGGCATAGCACCTAATCCAGTACGAAACCCAACAAATGGGTATACCGAAGGTTTAATTCCGAAAGTCTCATAGTTAGTCTCTATTTGACTCCTCTTTTGTATATCAAGATTAATTGTTATATAAAAATCTGCTTTGCTTTTATCTACGCTAGCATAACCTTTTTTTTGCATATATTTAGTTAAAAGATTGCTTATTCTACTTCTTGTAAAATCTTTGCCATCACCTTTTTTTGTATATACCACTGCAAAAGTTGAAATAGTTGAAAAATTGTAATCTGGGTTATAATCAACCTCTACATGAAGTGTAGAACACCCTCCTAAAAAAATACTCAGGAGCAGTGTTAAAAACAAATTTTTCATATCTTCACCTTTTTAGTTCTGTTTTATTGGCTTTACATCTATCAACTTATTACGATTAAACCACGCAGCTATTATAACCACTGCAATAACACTTATAACATAGTAAATCCATTCAGGTATAGGAACAGGATCACCTGCCGCGTATGAGTGTAACCCTGAAAGATAATAGTTTACACCAAAATATGTCATTATTATAGCTGAATAAGCTACTACAGATACTGCATTAAATGTAAAGTTAGACTTTAGTCCTGGAACAAAACGCATATGAGTTACAAATACATAAACTAATATACTTACTAGTGCCCAAGTCTCTTTAGGATCCCAACCCCAGTAACGACCCCATGATTCATTGGCCCAAACACCACCAAGGAAGTTTCCAACAGTAAGTAGAGATAAACCTAATATCATTGACATCTGACTAATACGAGTTGACTCTAATATATTTACACTTAACTGCTCTCTTTTGCTTTCATTATTCAACATAATATAAAAAATAAGAGAGACAAAGCCAAGTAGTGTACTAAGACCTAAAAAGCCGTAACTAGCTGTAATAATAGATACATGTATAGTTAACCAGTATGATTTTAAAACTGGGACCATAGTAGTTATCTGTGGATCAAGCCAACTAAGGTGTGCTACAAAGAGTGTTACCCCGGCAAAGATAGAAGTAGTAGCCATTGCAAGGTCTGAACTTCTAGCAAAAGAGATACCTGCTAGAACTATTGTCCAAGATATATAAAGCATAGCCTCATAACCATTACTCCAAGGAGCGTGACCTGATATATACCATCTTAGTCCTAAACTAATAGTGTGAGCAACAAAAGCTACAACTAAAACAACAAATATTAGACGCATAACTGTTTTTATATTTAAGTTAGATTTTGCCAAACGCACAAATATCAAAATTAAAAGTATAAATCCTGCTATTAAATACACAGGAAAGAGCCTGTCAAATATCTTTAGCTTGTTATATAACAGTTCTGCTT
The DNA here is from genome assembly GCF_041583195.1 of Sulfurimonas sp. Classification (NCBI taxonomy): domain Bacteria; kingdom Pseudomonadati; phylum Campylobacterota; class Epsilonproteobacteria; order Campylobacterales; family Sulfurimonadaceae; genus Sulfurimonas; species Sulfurimonas sp. The sequence goes on along the minus strand of NZ_JBFHGL010000004.1, from coordinate 70,948 downwards.
CAACCAGAGTACTATCTGGAATAACCGAAGCACCATACTTGTTTTGAAACTCTTTAATTGAATCAATAGCTTTGTTTGCTGAATCCCAGTTACCAGTACTAAAAGCTGTTTGTAATCCCTTAGAATTACTCTCTAAAATTGTAAGAATCTCTTGTGAAAGTTGCGGAGGAAAATTCTTCAGTGCATAACCTGGGTAATGCCATTTATTGTTTGGATCGCCTTCAAGTGGAAAAACATTCATAAAACGACCTGAATAAATAGCATATGCAACATTTAGTCTTTCATCTACTTTAATCAGTTCTTTTTCATACTTACCACGCTCAGCAGCTCTCATTCTAAGTGCCTCTTCTGCCAGTGGCCCAAGTTTGTATTGTCCAAACTTATCAAAAGCATCAACATATGCAAAAGTTTTCTGATCTTTACTTATACCTAAAATCTCTTTAACTTTTGGGTGAGTGACCTTAATCATATCTATCTGCTTCCACTCGTTCTGATTTACAACCATACCTAAAATAATCTGGTTATGGTTAAGACCAAATATACTGTCTCTTCCCGCAACCTTATTTACTAAGTCTATTGCATGAGAGTCAAGTGGCTTAATGCGTCCATCTGGACTTTGAACTAACATGGTTGCATAATGGTTAGCATGGTCTATATTTATCTTTGGAAGATTATCAACAGGAGATGCTACCAAAGGCTGCGTATAAAAGAGCGATGCAACAAGTGCAAATGTAGCTACTAATGAAGCCTTGTATTCATACTTTTGACGAGCGAGTTTTCCAAAATAACTATGTGGATTAAAAAGGTTCAGAAACATCCCTATAGCTAAAAGTGTGTAACCTAAATATGTAGGCCATTTTCCTGGATCGTGATTTACAGAAAGAATAGTTCCTTTTTCATCTTTGTCATAAGAAGATTGGAAAAACAAATACCCTCCATAATCAAGTGTGTGATTCATATATATTCTATGTTCTCGTTGAATTAGATTTTCCTGGTCTATTAATGTTACATGACTCTCATAAGATGATGGACTCATCGAACCAGGATACTTTAGAAGTAAAAAATCACGTAATCTTAATGAAAAAGGCAGTTCTATAATTTTTGAACCCCATTCTAATGTAATGTCAAGATCATCAATTTTTATTCTTTCTGTAAAACCTTGATATCGTTTTCCTTTACCCATTAGTGCAACTTCATGATGTTCTCCATTGTAAGCTACATCTACTATTAGTGCATCAAGAGACTGCATCTTCATCTGCATCTTCATAGATTTTTTATATTCTTCTTGCTTAACTACTTGAACTTTTCCTTTTGTTAGTACCTCTTTTGTAACTAATTGAACACCGTTTATATTGTACATTCTTCTGTTGTCAAACAAGTACTTATGCCCTCGTTTATAAACACCATTAGTTCTATCAATCATCTTCATCCAGTTTATATCTGTATTAGCTACAAATGATATCTTATCGCCCTCAGTTATAAGACGAAGAATTGGCTTATTGTTCATTATAGGTTCTTTATCGAAGAAAACTGCCAATGGTCCGACATCTATATACTCACCACTTTTTAGGACATATTTTTCCGGACCCTGTGGTGTAGGTATTACAAACACAGCTATAGGGCTACCATTTGGATCTTCTACAGCTGTTTTAACAGCATTTTTCATATAATCTTTATACTTTACTCTCAGTTCTTTGCCATCAATATTTAAACTCTCTTCAAACTCTCTTCCTCCAAGCTCTGACATATAGACTATCTCTTCAGCACTGAACTCCTTAGAGCCTTTTTTAGCCTTTACTTGCAATAAAGCATCAGAAGATAACATCTCGTTAACTGTAGCACCTTCACGAATATGCATAACACCTTCATAGCCATAATAACGAGTTATTCCTGAACCAAGTAAAATAACTAAAAAACTTATATGAAAAATAAGAACAGGTATTTTCTTTTTTTGAAACATTTTATACTTAAATATATTTCCAATTATACTTATACCTAGTAAAACCTGTACAGCTTCAAACCATCTACTGCTGTATATTAGTGCCCATGACGTATTAACTCCATAGTCATTTTCAACAAATGTACCTACTGCACTTGCAATTGCAAATATTAAAATCAAAGCCACCATCAATTTCATAGAAATGAGAAATGACCATACCTGTTTAATTAACGTCATATTTTTCCTTAAATTTAGTAATATTAGAGAACTATATATTATTTTTTCTAATACACAGTTAATGTGTAGCTATTTTTGCTTGTGGTGCATCTTTTATAATTTCATTTTCTATATTTTTTTGTTTAGGCTCTGGTTTATGAAGATTTTGATCTTCAAAGATCTCCTCTTGCAGATGCTTAATTGCAATTATCTTCCAAATATCACCATCTTTTTGTAACGTATAATGCATTTTATAAAATATTGTTATAGGTTTAAGTGCAAAATCTCTTGTATTTAAATTTGCATAAGCAAATGTCCAATTTTCCATAGTTTTGATGGTGGCATTGTTCTCATTATATGCTATTGGAGAAAATCTTAAGTCATTAATACGAGCAACCATGGCAAGGTTACTAAACTTCCATGAGTCAGCCCATACCATTAACTTTAAAAACACATCTTTAGATAACATATCTTTGAGCAGAGTGCTGTCACCACTTTTAGTCATCTTTATAATCCCAAAGTTGTACTTTAAAAGTGCATCTTTTATATACTTGTCATCACTATTTGAAAAAAGTGATGATGTTAACAGTAGCAGTACCATAGTTGTTATTTTAATTAACCTCATATAAACTCTTCTTATGGCGTAATTAAATCTGCATCATAAGCACCATTGGCACTATCATTAGTTCTGTGACAAGTTGCACCATCACAAGTATTTGAACCTGACAAGCTTCCATCGGCCCACATATCTAGAGGATCTATAATACCAACGTTTTTTCTATAACCTTGCATCTGCAGTGTGTTTCCATTTAGATTGTATGGTTCTGGAAAACTATAATAACCAAGAAGTCTAGAAACAGGAGAACCATGAGGTACCATTACATGACACTGAACACACTGGTAACCTTTATTAGACATTTTATTCCACCAATCTACATGTGGTACTTGCGGATCGTGACAATTTTTACAAAAAAGATCTGCATCAGTTCCATTTACCAAGTCATCCATTGTGTATAGTGTAGTAGTACCAGGCTTCCACGGCCATGACTGATTTTCACCTTTTAAAATAAACTTAAGATCTGAACCGTGAGGTCCTTTTGGATCACCGCCTAGCTCATTATCTGCTCCGTGACAATCTGAACAATACATAGTATTTAAACCTGGGTTCTCTTTCCATGGTGAAAGCAATTGTGCTGGGTCCAATGCTTTTGGATCATAAGAACCTGTTCTTCCTAGTTGATTTATTACTACTGGGTGACCTGATTTATTGTTAATATTCATCTCCCATGCTACATCGGTTAGAAGTTGAGTCGGTTCACTAGGGGAGTAGTGTCCACCTGTATTTACACCGTTAATAGCGTTACCAATTCCCCAGTAAGAGTGACATTTAAAACATATTTGGTACTCTTTTTCTGCTTCTTTCTTAGTTGTGAAAGTTGTTGGTTGTGTCCATGCTGTTGGCCATGTTGGCTCAACCCCAGGTACTCCTTTAAGTACGTTTGAAACCAGATTTGTTGATGCGCCAGGTTCTCCATACCAGCTTCCATCTACTATATGTGTTCCAGGTTGTGCTTGGTGTGGGTTATGACAATCCATACAAACTGCATGTTTGTTGTTATCCCATGACATTCCACCTTTACCTTGCATATCGACATCACCTGTACCATAAAGCGAGTCAAGGTTAGTATGATTACTATCTCCAGTACTTGAAGCAACAACAGGATGGACATAAGTTCTTGTTAAAACTGACTGTATATCTTTTGCACCACCAACACCATGACATGCACCTCCCTCTACAGTTGATGCCGCACCTTGAAAACATGTATTACCTAACTGTTTTCTGTTTATATAAGGAACACCCTCTGCATTGTGAGGAGTGTGACAGTTCGCACACCCCATCTCAGCGACACTTGAAGTTCCATATTTTGCAAGTACCGCTGGATCAGAATAATTAGGACTACCAGGAGGTGTTTTGTGAACACCTAAATCCCATCCATCTTTTTGATGGCAAGATGTACAAGTTGCAACAAAGTTTCCAGCATGAGTTGCTTCAGAATCTACATGTAAAAACTTATTGCTTTCTGTGGTGCTGCCTTCTACATGCGGATCGTGACATGACGAACACTCAACATACTTTCCAGAGTAGCCTGAGTATTCGTAAAGTTTTATAGGAGCATCAGGTATAGCTTTAAGCTCCATGCCTCTTACTCCACCATCTCCAAATGACACAGTCGGTGTTGCATCATATTCAATTCCAACAGGATGATGATTTGTTAAATCTGTTCCAAAAAAACCAAATGTTGCTGTTGATGGAATTGTCCCATCAGCGGCGACGCCATCCATAGCTATTAGTGCATCACTTGTGCCTCTTAACTTAGAAACAGCACCCACTGCGATAGTTCCATCGTGACAACTTAAGCACTGACGAGAGAGTGCTCCAGGAGTATTATTTGCAGAACCAAGATCTGTTGCTACTGCAGGGTAATTCATTCTTCGTAAATAGTCACTATCGTACATAGTATATTGGGATGTAGGCATACTTCTGTTCCATAAAGGTTTTCCAACCGGTTGTGAGAAGTGTGGAACATGACAAAAAACACAAACTTCAGTCTCAACTTGAGCCTTTATAATTGTATCATTGGCATCAACAGGAACTACATTATTACTCACAGAAAGGTTATGTCTAGTATTAACTATTGAAGCAAAGCTTTGTGTACTTAAAAGTATAAACAATCCTAAAAAAGTAAAAATCACTAATCTCATTTTACACTCCTAACAGCAGTTGAGTCTAGCAGTTTAAAAACCTGGACTCTTCTATTGTTTGTATCTGAAATATATATAGTATTATCATCTGTTATTGATATATCCTCAGCTAATGCAAACTCGCCTTTATTTTTACCGTAGTTACCAAATACCAATAGCAGTTCGCCACTATTGTTAAAAACCTGTATAGTATTATACATGGTGTCACTGACATAGATATTTTCGTAACTGTCTAATGATATTCCCCTAGGACTTCCAAAACTTCCTATTTCTTGACCGATATAACCAAATTTATTAATAAATTTTCCGTCTGGATTAAGTATCTGAACACGGTGATTCATAGAGTCTGTGACATATATTTTTCCATCTTTACCAATATCTATAAATGTTGGTCTATTAAACTCTCCATCGTTTAATCCCTTTTTACCAATACTTTTTATAAACTTTCCTTTTGGAGTTATTACATGTATCTTACTAGCTACACTGTCTACCACATAAAGTTTTTTATTATCATTGCTTATTGCTATGCCAATAGGTCTTTGAATAACTTTGTTTGATATGCTGTAACTAAAGTCACCATCTTTTTCAAAAACATATATTTTAGCTCGAACAGAATCTGAAACAAAAATATTTCCATCAACATCTGTTACAACATCTATTGGATAAAGAAAACTCTCATCATCGGAGCCTTCAATAGTAATTGTTTCATCTTCTTTTTTATCAAAAATGTAAAGAGATTTAGATGATATATCAGTTATATATAGCCTACCTTTATCACTATGAAGACCAAATGGAGCAGATATAGAAGCTTCACTTACATCAAATAAAAAGTCAAAAGCTCTAGAAAAGAACCCTTTTTCTATTCCAAACTCTTCTGGGCTTCTCACAAAAGACAAATACTCTATTTTCGCTTCATCTGGAGGAGATGGCCATACCAACTTTTGAACCTCTTTAGCATTTAAAGAATCAATACTTATTAAAAAAAACAATATATATAAAAATCTACTCATCTATTTAATCCTTAAAACCTTCTTGTCAATGTTACTTTAAAGTTGGAGCGCTTAGTATTATACAATAATTGCTCGCCCGTTGTCTCGCTCTTATTATACTGATAACCCATTGCAAAATAAGTTTTTCCAGATCTAAAAGTTAAATCTGCATTACCAGTACGATAAGTGGTATCAAAATTTTTATAAATACGCATAGCGGACTTAAACATTAGCTTTGTAAAAAAACGATAATTTAGACTTATATCTGCAGTAGGAGAAGTGCTACTTTGAGTTTCTTCATTATTTGTATAGACTATATTTGTAACCCCGACTCTAAAACTCATTCCACCTCTTAGTCCAAATCTAAGTGGAAAACCTATTGATTCTTCGATACTTCTTTTAGTAGATTTTGTAGTAGTGGTTTTTCCATCAACACTATTTACTGAACGATCATATTGCATATATTTTGCATCCAATATGTTAGTAAATATACTAAATATTTTTGATGATAAAAATGAATTTAAAGAGTAATTTTTAAGTTTCTCATCCTCTGATGTTATAGAGTTAGAATATGTACTGCTTAACATAAAATTAGAATTTATTGAGGGCAGCTGTTTTGAAGCTCTGGCATTAAGATTAACCCTGTAGGTCTCTTTTTGATTATTATTAGTTATATTATCTACTTTTGAGACTGTGTTAGTTTCATTTTCCTGAGCACTAAGTGAAGAGAAAAAATTAAATCTTATGTCATTAAAAATTATTTTATCATACCTATAGTTAGCCATGAGTAGTAAACTTAAAGAGTCACTACTCAGCTTAGAACTTTCACTTTTGTAGTAGTTAAAAATTTCTGATATATAAAATGATGGTGAAAACTTATATCCAAAGTTTTGATTTACATCATAAGAATTCATAGTATCTTCTAAGTACTTATACTGTGAGGTTCCCATACTCATAGAAGCGTTATACTTTTCTTTAGGATTCCAATTTAAGTTCACATTCGCTGATGTCGTTTTTGTTGAATATAAACTATCTTCCAAATAAGATGCATTGGAACTAAATTTAAAGTCTTTTGAAACATCCCATAGGTAACGAATATCAAACTTGTTCTGAATCTGCTTAGAATCATTATTTAAACTTTCATTATTTTCTATATATTGTTGTGCTATTGTTTCTTTACGATGCTGATAATTTAGTTGAACATTGTGTTGATCATTGGTATATTTAAGACTACTGTTGTATATATCTGTCTCTATAGAGCGGGATGCAGTGTTACTTTCTGAAATACCTTCAGTCTTAAGTGCCCCATAAGTCAATTTTAGTGAATCTAAATCAATAGAACCGTTAATACCTTTTCTATCAAGATCATACGTCTGATAAATATTATTATTGTAACTAATGATAGAAATCGGGCTTTGTTGTGTGTTAGCGAATATCGAAAAAGGATATCTTGTTTTTTTTAAAAAATCCAAATTCGCTTTATACCCTTTACTATCATTTGTTCTTTTTGTCTTTAATCCATCACTGTTAACATTTTCATCATCTAATCTGAATAAACCTTCTAGTGTATAGTCTAGAAAGAGAGGGCTATAAACAAATCCCTGATAGCCAAGCATATATATTTGTTCAAGACTTTCTCTTGAAGAATAGTATGATGTTGAAGAAAGTTCTTGTTCCGAATATGAAAAACCTAAACTACCGTATAGACCTTTATCAGAATAAGTTTTCGCTGATAGGATTGATGTTACTATTAACAATAGATATAAATTTAAACAAAGTTTTTTTTTTATCATTTAATTACTACTTGATTATTACCGCTTTAAGCATTAACCTTTTAAGTAATTTGTCCTTTCGCAGATCCTCTTCTTTGTTTTTTAATTTTTTTCCCAAGCTATCTTTAACAGTTTCAAATGCTAGTTGGTTTTGCTTCTTTTTTTCTTTTACCTTTACAATAAAATACCCTATATCGTTTACAATAACATTACTTACTTTGTTTATGTCGAGTGAAAAGGCTATATCTTCAATAGATGGATGCAATCTTCCCCTATGGATAAAGCCCAGGTCTCCACCCATAACACGCGTGGGATCATCTGAATAAGTTTGTGCAACATATTCAAAGTTTTCACCATCTGCTAACATTTTTTCTGCTTCTTTTGCCTTTTTTATCGCTTTTTCTTTTCCTTTTGGATCTTGTGGATCATTTTTTATATAGATCAGGCTAACTCTGATTTTCTCAGGTTCAAGAAACTTGTGCTTGTTTTTTTCATAGTTATTTTTAAGTTCTTCATCACTTAGTATAAACTCTATCTCTTTTTTATACAACTTATTAAGTATTACATCTTTTTTTATTGAGCTTTTTAGCGTGTCAACTGTAAAGTTTGATTCTATTAATGCTTTATTGAAAAGTTCAGCCGAACTGTATCTATTTACTATTACAGATAATTGAGATTTAATTTCCTCGTCACTAGCTGTTATATTGCTTTTAATTGCATGATCATACATAAGCGTTTTTTTTATTAAAGTATCTAATGCCTTCTCTTTTAAGCTGTTTCTCTTTTTTTCATCTACTGTTGTGTGTACATATGAACGAGGTATTAGTTTCGTTACTTCTCTGTTTAATTCATCCTCAGAAATTGCTATTCCATTAACAATAGCTACGGTGTTTTCCGGTAAATATACATCTTTTGATAATAATATTGTCGCTAAGAACAACAAAAATAATACTCTCACTTTATACCCTTACTTATTCTTACATCTCTGGCTTAAATTCTTTAAGCTCTTTGTATTTCTGTTGATTTTCTTTTTTCCATTTTTCACTCAAATATTGAAAAGTTTGCACCCTACCGCTAAATCCGTCTGCTACTACTATTTTGTCATTTTCATCAATATACATACCTGCTATCAAACGAAACCTTGTTTCTGTATATCCTGCTCCACCAAAATACATGAGATATTTTGTACCAGTTTCATCGAATATTTGAATATTGTTAAAAGCACCGTCTGCAACGTAGATATTACCGTCACTGTCTATGCCAACCCCTTTAGGTCTGGCAAAAGTACCAGACTTATTACCAATACTTCCAAATTTGCTTATAAAATTTCCGTCTTGATCAAAAATTTGAACACGAAAATTTTGAGTATCCACTACAACTACATGACCATTTCTTTGATCTACTGCAACATTAGTAGGAAAGTTAAATTCTCCATCACCTTTTCCGCGTTTACCCACAGTAAAAAGATGTTTTTTAGTGCTAAGCTCATAAGCTTTAAAATGATGTGCTTTTGTATCTACTACATAAAGTCGATTTAAACTTTTATTTATTGCAATACCGGTTGGTCTTGCAAACTCAAGCCTATCTCCAAGTGAATACTTTAATTTACCCTGACTATCGTATCCTAGTATCCTTTTTTGTCTTGAATCACTAACGTATATAGTATTATTAGCATCAAATGCTATAGATACCGGCGCGCTCAAACTCCCTACTGCACTTGTACCTATCAAATCCAGTTCTCTTGTTTTTTCATCCATTACAAATACTAATTTAGAACCCGTGTCAACTGCATATACTTTGCCATTAAGTAGCCCAACCCCATATGGTTTAATTATATTTGACTGCGCTCTATCTATTTTTTCTTCACCTATAAAAACATCAAATGCATTATATTCTTTTTCTTCAAGTCCACCTCTATATGTGTCTAAGTATAATATTCTTGGTTCTTCAGGATAAGATGGAAATACTATAGTCTGTTTTGGTTTTGGAGCTTTAGTGGTGCATCCTTGAAATAAAATAGCAATTATTAAGGCAAAAAGAGGGAGAATAGCTTTCATCATGCAGGACCTTTGAGATTTATATAGTATTAGTATATTTACATAAAAAAACTAATGAAGTTAAAACAAGTGGATCTCTCCTATCCACTTGTTTTATTTTTATTTAGCGTGACAGCCTAGACAAAGCTGACTTCCTGCATTTGTTCTACGAAGGTAATTAACCTGAGTTCCTCCTTGATCTGATGCATAACCATTATGCGGATCGTGACAGCTACCACACTCAACCATATCTTTACCAGGACCGCGAAGCAGGTCTCCAACAGTAGATGCCCCAACCCAGTCACCACCACCAGTGATAGTATTTAAAGTTGTAGTTTTTAGTCTTAAACTAGCTGTACCCTCAGTATAAACAATAGATACAGGGTGATCGTTAGTTAAATCCTGACCAATATTACCATTATCAACATCTGTAGTATTTGCTGTAATAGTTGTTGGAGTACCATCTATTAAGCTACCCATTCCAGAACCAGGTGCATTAACAATAGAATCAATCGCACTTACACCATCATGACAACTTAAACATGCTAAAGATGGACTCTCAGGTGTTTGTGAAGTTGCAGTACCGGCAATAGTACTACCAGCTGTATTTGTAGCCGTAGCTCCATACATCTGAAAACTAGTAGTATCAGCCATAGTTTTTTTATTCCAAAGTGGTGCACCATCAAAAGCTGTATTAGCGGCGTGAGGCGTATGACAGTATACACATATCTCACCGTTATCTCCGGCAACTGTACCACTTAAATCGTGTGGAGTACCAGCAATTGTACCATCAACTGCCCATGCACCACCTGCAGTTGCAACAGTTTCAGCATACGCAGAACCAACACTTAGAACTAATGTTGCTAAGACTATGCTCAGTTTCTTTTTAATCATTTATCTCTCCTTGAAATGATTGTGTATAATAAATAGTTATACACTCATGTCCAAAAGTATATCATAAACTTAAGTTTTTATTATAAAAATTTTTAATATTTCAATTTTATTTTGTTTTATTTCATTTTGGTTACATTAAGTAACATATTTATTAAAAAAAGTTATATGAGATTTATTTTGGATGGCATCTCTGACACACACCAAAAGCAAAGGAACCTTTCATTCTTAGAAGTTTTGTACCGTTTGATCCATGTGGATTATGACAACTACTACAGTAAAGATCTCTTCCCGGTCGAGAAGGATCTTTTCTATCTCTTGTTGGATGTCCACCACTTTTTGTTCTTGATCCAAAACCAATCGCAGGTATTACATGCATCCCTTTTGCTTTTTCTAAATGACATGTTGTACAAAGATCCCAAACAGGTTTTCGAAGAAAAAATTCGTTTTCAGAACCATGAGGGTTATGACACCTCTCACATCTTCCATTATCCACTGGTCCATGTCCATATTTATTTAACTGCCAATCATCAACTGTATCATGACAAGTTCCACAAGTTTTAGATATTGGATCAGGGGCTAAATATTTTGTAGCAGAAGCATCTACCATATTATAACCACCGACTTCCCCATTATGACAATCCAAACATAACCAGTTGGCTGCAGGAGCATGTGTGTTTTTTGTATCTAACATACCACTATGACACTCATAACATGTTGTCTGTTTAACATCTTCAAATACTTTACCGTTTGTGGGAACATTTGATGTCATATTATGACATGACTTACACTTCTGTTCTTTTTCATCTGTATGGTAGTATCTTAATTCGTAATCAACTGCATCATCTTCATCTACACCTTCAAACAGCTCAGATAAAAAATAAAAATCACGTTCATCTTTATCCACCAGTTTTCCATCTTTGTAGGAATGGACATATACAGAATTTTGTGCAGGTTGAAGTTTGATTGTCTTACAGTATGTATCTTTACCTGCTTTGATATCTATAGTTGTTGTTATATTATTTTCTTGTGTTATTACTATCTTATCGGCTAGTTTAAAATTAGTATCAATAACTAATGTACAATGTTCACCAATGTATCGTGTTTTGTTTAAAGGTTGAACTATGTTTATAGATGAGCTTAGTTTTTCTGCGTTGCCGCTTGAAGCGGCAAGTAGAATTATAAATATGTATATCAGTTTCAAACAAACACTATTTTAAATTTATTTTAGGTGTTACTTTATCATAGTGACGTCTAGCGTGACATGCCGGTGCACATGAACCACCATTTTCTGTTTCAATAAAACGAATTGGGAAATTAATTTTACCAAACTTCGTTTTCTTTCTTAAATGGTGTGGATACTCTTTTGTACCATGAAAATCATGACAAGCACGACAAGAGCGCCCTTTGTCTTTATTTACATGTACGAAGTGCATATTTTTGTCACCATTTCTAAAATTTGTCATAGTTGTTGTAAACTCATCTTGAATTTTCTCTTTTTCATGACACTCAAAACATATATAGTTATCTTCATCAAACTTCTCATAAAAAGTTCTAGGAAATGGTTTCTTTAACATTCTTAAATTGTTGGAACCATGCGGATTATGACATGCTGCACAGTCACCCCATAGAATTGGACCATGCCAATCCGGGTTATTATCAAGATGTTTTCCTATGTTCTGAATTTTAGTTCCTGTCTCATCAGTAACTAATGTCTCACTATGACATGTCAAACAAAGTTCTTTAGATGTATCTTTTACCAAGAATTTAGGGTTTTCTGAACCATGCGGATCATGACACTCAAGACATTTTCTTGGTCTATCTAGTGCTCCATGTTTATCTGTAACAGTACTTGTCCAAACCTCTTTGTCAACGTGACACATAACACAAAGATCTTTTTTACCATCTGCTTTTAACTGGTATAGGTGATCTTCAGTATGTGGATCATGACAGTTTGTACACTGATCTTTTACCGGAGGGTGAATATTTTTAGTTTTATGTAAAAACTCATCCTTAGCTTGGTGACATGATGTACAAAGTTCATTTATACTTGAAGCAACTAAAAGTTTCGCGTTCTCAGACTCATGAGGATCGTGACATGCAGTACATGCACCAGCAGCAACCGGCCCATGTATAAATTTTTTATTGTCTTTAGCTTCATGACACATAGAACACAAATCAGGTGGATCCATAATAAGTCCATCTTCACCCTTTGCATCAGTATGACAGACTGTACAGTCACCCCATTCAAATGGTGGATGGACAGTTTTTTTACCTGATCTTAATTCAGTTCCGTAAAACTTTTCACTTTCGGTTAAAACTCTCTCTTTAACTGGAACTTCTGCTGCAAACATATTAACAGATCCTAGCAATAAAATAATTGCAAAGCTTGCAACATAAGAACTAATATATTTCATTTTTTGCCTTTATTTTTAAAATGGTCTATCGTTAGCCGAGATTATATATGTAGCTAAAGCTTGCATATCTTCATCAAACAGTGCTCTGATTTTCACTAATTGAGGATTCATAACAGGAGCACGTGCAGGTTCAACTATCGGTGCCCCTTGACCTCTAAGATAGCTTAGTAGAGAAGCCTCTTTACCTAAGTATGCTGTTGCAATTTTCTGTAGTGATGGTCCAACTGTATCTATATCTTGTTTGTGACATAAAGCACAACCTTTAGATTCAAAAATACCCTTACCATTTTCAGCTATTGGACTTTGAGCAGACCCATCAGAAACAAACAATACAGCCATATATAAAGCTAAAATTAATTTTTTCATATAACTACCTTTTATAATAATTGCGGATTATACATAACTTTTTCTTATTTTTAAATAAAGAACTCATCTTTTAATAATTCTTTATTCACTTAAGTAGCGTTCTAATAAATACCTTTATATACTGATGATTAAATCTATGCATCATACTTGGATCTTTCATCATAAAAGTGAGTGCTTCAAAACTGGTTTTTCCTTCCCTGTAAGGTCTAACACTTGTTAAAGCATCGAATACATCGCATATGGAGAGTATTGCAGCATATTTACTTATATGATCAGAATTTAACTGATCAGGATATCCACTCCCATCATAATTTTCATGATGATGCCTTATTGCATCTATAATATCAGGTCTATGAATTTTATTATGTTGAGCAATTTGTACACTTAATATTGTATGTCTGTGTATACTTTCAACCTCTTCTTTAGATAGAGGTGAATCTTTTGATACCACACTGTTATCAATCTTTTTTAGACCTAAATCTTGAATATAACCCGCGATTCCCAAATCCAATAACTGCTGATCATTTAAACCGAGTACTGCTCCTAAATTTACCGCATATATACATACATGTAAAGAGTGATGAGCTAGATCACTGTCATTTCTAAAATTGACCATATTATCTTTTACAAATCCAATATTATGTCTTACTAACAGTACTATACTTTTTACCAAACCGTCTACATCTTCAGGATCAAGGTTATAATTTTTTGAATTTAAAAATTTTTCAAAAAACTTATCGTTCATCTTGTAAAGAAGTTTTATGCAGTAGTTAGAGTCATCCTTGGCAGCAGATATATATTCAAGAATATTTTTACACTGCATATTCTCTTTGCCACGATCTTTTCGTGATATGTATATGTTGTGACCAAGTAATATTTTATATACTTTTTCATCAATTAGTGTACCGGCTTTAACAATGATCACATAACCGTCATCTTGTCTTATATACATGTTATATGGTATAACTGTATCTATCTCTATAAGTTCGAGATCTAGTTTGTTAAAATCTACATCATAGCGTAGTTTTTTTTGTACCTTGGTTATCATAACTACCCCTTTTAGCCAAAAGCCATACCTTTAGCAGATAACAATACTTTTTATCTCTGTCATCTCTTCTATAGCAAATTTAGGACCCTCACGTCCTACTCCGCTTAGTTTTACACCGCCATAAGGTTGTATGTCAAAACGAAGTGTAGGCATATCGTTTATAACAACTCCACCTGCTTCAAGTTCATCTATAGCGCGGTTTGTTAATTTTAAATTGTTTGTAAATACAGAGAATTGCAGTCCATAAGGAGAGTTGTTCATTCTAGGAAGTGCGTCATCAAAACCATCAACTTTCACAAGAGAAACGATTGGAGCAAATACCTCTTCACAAACTATTGCCATATCATCGCGCACATCTGCCATAACACAAGGATAAAACATTCTACCTTCAACTTTAGGTTCAAGCAGTGCACGTGCACCTTCGTCTATAGCACTTTGAACCCAGCCTAGTGCTCTATTACATGCTTCTTCATCTATAAGTGGTCCCATAAAAGTCTCTTCATCATACGGGCTTCCAACTTTAAGCTTTTTAGTCTCCTGTGCTATTTTCGATGCAAACTCATCGTAAACCTCTGCATCTACATATATACGCTGTAAGCTTATACATACTTGACCTGAATTCACAAATGCACCTAATGCACATCTGCTCGCTGCAAGATCAAGATCAGCTGATTTATCTATATAAGTTGCTGCATTTCCGCCAAGTTCCAATCCTATTTTTTTAATACCTGCACTTCTTGTAATGATCTCCCCTACAGGTACACTTCCAGTAAAACTAATTACACGTGGAATATCTGAACTTACTAGTGTCGAGCCAACTTCTACATCTCCGTAGACTACACTAAGAGCATCTTTTACTGCAAACCTGCTCTCAATAAACAGTTTTGCAAATTTATAAGCAGTTAATGGTGCTTCTGGTGTTGGTTTTAATACAACTGTATTACCTGCAACCAGTGCAGGACCAAGCTTATGAGCAACAAGATTTAGCGGGAAATTAAAAGGCGTGATCGCAGCTACAACACCGACAGGTTCACGGCGGAAAAAACTCATAGTTTTTTTACCGCTAGCCATAGCATCGGTATTTATCGTCTCACCACCCATTGTACGCATAGTCTCAGCACTTAGTGTAAGAGTCTCAATAGCACGATCCACTTCTACGCGGGAAAATGCCAAAGGCTTTCCAACCTCATCCGTTATAGTCATAGCTATATCTTCTTTGTTAATAGCCAAGTTATTAGCTACATCTAAAAGCCAGTTACATCTTTGAGAGAGTGTAGATACTTTTGCAGCTTTAGTTGCAGCCTTTGCAATGTTTAGAGCTTTTTTTGTATCTTCTGCATTACAAACGGGTGCATATGAAACAACCCTTTGATTATATGGGCTTTTTCTCTCACTTAGAGAATCTTTTGTAGCTTCCTCTGATCCAAAAAAAATCTTTGCACTGTTCATAAACTTACCTTAAAATAATTTGTATAATTCTAGATTATATCATTTAATATATTTTTTTTATTTTAAGCTTTTATTTTTTGTGTTATCATTGTGAACAATGTATACATGAGGAGGATGTTATGAACACTGTAAAATACTTGTTTCAATCACCTTATCATTCACAAGTACAGTTTGGTAGAGTAGATCCATCAAGTCAAAACCAAGAAAAAACGCAAAACGACTTAAATGGTATCAATAACGCAACGAATACAACGCTAAAAGATGCACAAAACTTCCAAACCACTCAAACAAGTGAGGTTAAACCTACTGTAAGTTCGTCTAATCAACTTGATGTTTATGCTTAGAGTGTTATATTTTCAATAAACCAAACTTGATCTTCAACGACAACCAATGCGTCGTATTCATAATCTATATTGGTGCCATTTTTTTTCATATAAACATCGCCCGTTTTTATAAGACGTAAGAGTTTTGTAGGCGTTATATTTTGAATGGCTTTTTCATAATCTTCACCACTTTTTACCTCTACAAAATGTAAAGTTTCATCTTTGAAGGCAATAATATCTATCTCTCCAAAACGGCTGTAAAAATTTCTCTCTATTATCTCATAGCCATTGTCATAAAGGTACTTTACTGCCAGTTCTTCAGCAACATTGCCTTTTGCTCTAGACATCTAGCAGTTAATAACCTCAACTTTTATAGATTTAAATGCAGCTGTTAGTATAAGCTCATCACACTTGTCTCCAAAAAGTGCATTTATGCGTGAGTCTGCATGGTGAAAAGTCGTAAACAAAGTTTTTGGTTTTACCTTGTCAGTCAGTTTTATTGTAAGTGGATTAGTTTGACCGTACTCAGTTTTAAGAATTACTTTTTCACTGCTAAAATCTTTTGCATCATTTTCACAAACAAGTAAGATATCTTCAGGGTATCTATCCATCAGATTATCAGTTTGTTTTGTTTGTGCAGCATTATTGTAGTGTGCCAAAGTACGACCTGTTGTAAGATGATAACCTGTTAAAGAGTTTTTAGTGATCTCATCTATCATTCCACGTAGTTCATATTGTTTGTAGTGAAATCTTCCGTATCCGTCTTCAGTTCTAAAATCTAATTGATGAAGTATTGGTGTATCTTCCGTATGAACCGGCCACTGTAATCCGCGTTTACGGTGTTTTTCGAGTCTATGGTAATCTGCTCCGCTAAAACGTCTATATGCAACTTTTTGAACCTCTTCCCATATATCTTTTGTAGAAGTATAACTTGCGTCCCCACCCATCTTGTTATCAAGCTGTTTTAAAACTTCCCAGTCATCAGGTAAGTCTGATTTTACAAGTGGTTGTGATAGGTGAAGACGACGCATTGCATTTACGTATACACCTGTTTTTTCATAAGCAGATTTTACACCTACAACTATGTCAGCCTTAGATGCGATATCTGTCATAAACAACTCTTGAACCATTATAAATTCCAAGTTAGATATCGCACGTTCCATCTTGTTTAGATTAGGATGTATATGAGTTAAATCTTCACCCATATTTAGGACTGCTTTTACACGACCTTCTATCATCTCATCTACAAGTTGAGGAGTCATAAGACCAACCTCTTTTGGCTCCTGATAATCCGGATCATAATATGGAAGCATACCCATATCACAAGTACCTTGTACATTGTTTTGACCGCGAAGAGGCATAAGCCCTGTTCCGCTTTTACCAACATTACCTGTCATAAGTGCCAAGTGTGTAATTGCCATAACTGCGTATGAGCCGTCAAGATGTTCAGTTATACCAAGGCCCCAGAAGATCATAGAGTTTTTAAGCGCGTACTCACGTGCAACTTTACGAATAATCTTTGCCATATCCTCATAGCCAGCTATCTCTTTAAAATAATCTGGATTAGCATATGGATCGTTTAGAATCTTATCTTTAAACTCATCAAACCCTTTTGTTCTCTCAGCAAGAAAACTCTCATCATATAACTCTTCATCGATGATCACATATGCAAGCATATTTAAAACCATTAAATTTGCTTCATGAGGCATGATTGCCTTGTACTTTGCAAAACGGTGAAGCTTGATCTCACGAACATCAAATACAGCTAGATTATCATGTTCACGTGCTACATCTAAAATTCTGTTTGCAATGATCGGGTGGGCTTCTGTAGTATTTGAGCCTATAACTATCATAAACTCGGCATTGTAAATATCGTTGTATGGGTTTGTAGCGGCACCCTCACCTATTGTCTCACGCATACCTTTTAATGATGGAGAGTGACATACACGCGCACAGTTGTCAACGTGCGGAGAATTTAGCGTATGGCGTGTAAATTTTTGAAAAAAGTAAGAGTTCTCACACGAAGTTCTAGCCCCGCCGATCGAACATACGGATTTGCGACCGTATTTTTCCTGGATCTCTTTTAGTTTTATAGATGCTGTAGTTGTAGCAGTGTCTAAATCACACTCATACCAAGTATCATCAAACTCTTTTAACTTTGAACCTATTGCATTTTTTATAGCTGGATTTTTTTCTAAGAAACTTTTTTTAATTCTTGGTTTTCTTAGACGTTCTTGTGAATCTACAAAGTCGTAACCGTATTTACCTTTTATACAAAGTTTACCTTGTGAAACCACACCGTCTGGATGAGCAAATATTTTTGTTATTTTATTTTCATTAACATCTACATTCGCCGCTATATCACAACCAACTCCACAATATGTACATACACTATCTATAGTTTCTATATTTTCCATAAAATCCACCCATACTTTAATGCTTGAATTTTACACAATTAACTCTTAAATTTTATAATTTTTTTTATATCTGAATTTACTTCAGCTTACTTACAGATTCACACTTTATTTTGTCGTCATTTTTAAAACCGGAGTAAATTCTATATCCGGATTTTCCAAAAAGTGCAGACTTCTTCCTACATAATGATCATACAGTTTACACGGGTTTATTGATTGAAGTTTTTCAAAGATCTCATAAGCTTGTTGTACTTTAGAATCTCTAAACAGCTTGGTAGCTTCAGCCCACAGTTCTAACTCTTCATCAGATACTAATTTATTTGAAGCCAATACTTCATAGATCTCAACAGCTTTATGTTTACCCTTAACCTCTACCAGATCTATAGGTCTTATTTTATACTTACCTTTTAGGCTTTCATACGTATGTTTAGATATCAAAATTTGCGCGTCGTATTGTTTTGTAAGCCCCTCCATTCTTGAAGCCAGATTTACATTATCACCTATTATCGTGTAATCACTCCTACCCTCACTACCCATGTCTCCTGCAGTTACAACCCCTGTATGTATACCAATCCCAATACCGATCTCAACATCATAAACAGGTTTGATCTTTTTGTTGATCTCCTCTAACATATTTATCTGTTCTATTGCCGACTTGACAGCTTCATCTGCATGATCTTTTATAGGTACAGGGGCATTCCAATATGCCATGATCGCATCACCGATAAACTTGTCGATCGTTCCGTGATGTGAGACTATATTGTCTACCATTGGAGTCATATAGTTGTTCAACATATGTATCAGCTTATCAGGTGAACCGATCGTCTCAGAGATAGTTGTAAAACCTCTAATATCGCTAAAAAATATACTTGCTTCAAGCTCTTTGGATGACACCAGCTCCTCTGCAGAGTGTTCAAGAAGATACTCCATAACTCCAGGAGATACTTTTTTACCCAGCATACGTTTAACCAGCTCTTTTTGGCGTGATTCAAATAAATAATCTATGCCTAAAACACCGAGTAGTGATAAAAACAGTGATAATATTGGAAATGTTATATTAAGTATTAAATACTTTGAAAACAACAAGTAGTAATTAAAATAAAGTACCATATTCAAACTTATCAAAAAGACTAAGATTAATTGTAATAAAGATAATCTGGAATAAATAAAGATGACAATAAATGAAATCAATATAATTATGGATATATCAGCAAGTTCATTCCATGACGGTTTTACCAGCATATCGTTTTTTAAAAGGTTGTCAATTATATTAGCATGTATTTCAACACCAGCTATAACACTATCCATAGGGGTTGAACGCAAATCTAAAAGACCGTATGCAGATGTTCCAACCAAAACAAATTTTCCTGCTACATCCTGTTTGGAAATCTTGTTTTTATATACATCAACAGCGGAAATATATTTGTAACTTTTAAATGGTCCTCTAAAGTTTAAATACAGTCTTCCAAATCTATCTGTATTTATTTTTTGCTCACCCAAATCTATACCGGAGATACCGGCTTCTGAATATAGAACCTTAACTTTTTTATTATTTGTAGCGATCCTATACATCTCAAATGCCAGGGATGGATAAACAATTTCGTCATACTTGATCAGTAATGGTACACTACGAATAATTCCGGATTCATCTGGTATATTATTCATATATCCACTAGAATAACTAGCACCTTGAATAATCTCTAGATTTGTCAACACACCATTTGCTTGAGGTAAAAATTCTTTATCTGTTTTATCTTTTTCTATAAATATAGCCGGTATCTGCGGTGCATCTTTTTGATTATTATTGTTTTTATCAAAGTCAAAAATATATCCCAATATTGTTGGTGTATTGGCTATACTTTTTGAGAGTTCTAAGTCAAAATCAGGCATTTTAGAATAGTCTAGTTTCCATTTTTTGGCAAACTGTTTTGGTGATGTTCTATCTGCTTCTGCAAAAACTATATCTAAACCTATTATACCAGCACCATTTAGTGTCAAATTTTCTAGTATTTTTGAAAATTTATCTCTTCCCCATGGCCACTGACCAAGTTCTTTGATACTTTTCTCATCTATATCAATTATTACTATGTCAGAACTTGCTTCAGAAGGACCACGATAATTAAAGTAAAAATCTCTTATTCTATTATCTATAGAGTGTAAATAACTAGGTAAAAACAAATAGGAGGAGATTAAAACTGTGTTAATAAATATAAAGAATAAAAATAATACTTTATATTTACTCAACATAACTAATATAATACCTGAAATGTATTTACTTGATAAGCTCCAGAATCTATATATAACCCATCATCATGATAATAGTCACCCTTAACTGTGTTGCCTGTAGGTTTTTGGAATATACCGCTTGCTGTTCCAAATTGGTTCTCAACACTAAACTTATCATCTGTAAAAACAGGATTTTGATCAAAAACAATAGTCCCTTCGTTTAATATTAAAGATGCTGTATCAGCTCCAAAATCTATATACAAATCAACAAGTGCTCCAGTGAAAACCATATTGGCATTAGTGGTTGATATTACACTACCTGTATAATAAGCATCAGCCATTGTATATGAAGCTAAAAGTGCGTTAAACTGTTGTTGTGCTGTTAACACAATATCTTCATTTAAACTACTATCACTTAATATAGCATCAGTATTTAAATTTGACACATCCTGTATTACTATAGAGCTTATATCCTCATCTGTTAAATTTAACTGACCTTGAAATTCATCTTCTAACTTAGCCAATCCAACTTCAGAAGACTTTTTCTTTTTTAAAGTACCGAAGTGTTGATTTTTCATATTTTTTAAATCATCCGAATTAAATTCATCTATCTTAACATCTCCACTTGGTAATACTGATATTAAAAACCCTTGTCTGATAACATAAACGTCATTATTTACACGAGCACTGATAGCCCCGTATGTACAATAGGCATTAAATAAACCGTCTTCACCCATTACTATACTAAAGTTAGTACCACGTATACCTATAGTTGCAGTTTTTGTCTCTACACTAAACTTTTGAGGTGTAATTTTTCCAATCTCACCTGTAATTGTACGCATAGCACCAGAAATCATTCCAAATTTAGCAACACTTTCTTGATTTTCTTCATATAGATACTCTTTAATTGAGAAGTTGCTGTTTTTACCTATACTGATGATTGTGTCATCTTTAAAAATGAGTTGAACCTTAGTATTGTCTTTTGTTAAGATTGTGTCTTTTTCTTGGAGTTTATCGCCAAGATTTGCTTCAATATTTGTTGAGTCTCTTTTTATATACGCACTTCCTTTTATAGCAGTAATTGTTGCTACACTGCTTGCATAAGCAGATGCTCCAAATAAAACAAACAAAACAATAAATAATTTAATAGCTTTCATAATAAGCTCCTAAAAATTCTTTACAATACCGATACTGGTCGTATATTTATCATATGAAAATCTATCCTGATTAGAATCAACTTTTTCATAACTTCCTTTTAGTTTTAACAACAAAGTGTTATATACTTTGACACTTAAACCCAAATTACCCATATAACCTTTATCAACTCTTTTTGAACTAAACAGAGTGCTATAATCTTTATAGTCTCTTCTTCTAGCTTGAGCAAAACAATCAATGGTATATCTTGATGCTATTTGATTTGCATAGTTTATATTTAATTTATACTCATCAAAATCTACATATATATTTCTACCTCTAACTTTTTTCTCATTTGCCAGCAATAATGAAGGTTGTATATAAGAACGTGGTGATAAAATATTTTGTAATCCATAAGAAAGTTCCATTCTATTTGCGTCTAAATCTTTTTGAGCACTGTTAGCGTATTTTTTTGGCTGATATTTCATATGAACTAAACTTTTTAAAGTTGGCATATGCTTATATTCAAATTTTGGATTTATATAATATGTTGTTAAATACTTTTTACTGTCTAATTCAAGCATATCAAAACCTAAAGTTACATCTATCAAAAAGTCTGTGTCTTGATATAAAAGGCTTGGCTTGTAAGAATAATACAACATGTCATATATATCATTACCTAAACTATCTTGAATTGAGTAGTTTTTTGAAAAGAATGACAAATTATTTTTTATAGCAAAACTATTTTTTTGACCAATGTCATATATATTTGTAACATCAGCATACACTTGTGTAGCTACATCTGAACGTTCATCCGGTCTATCAAACAACATACCAAATAGCATAAAATCTTCATCTGAACCGTAATTTACGTTTGAATCATATACCATATCAAGCATAATTCTAGAGTATGTGAAAGATCTTTTCTGTGCCTTTGATACTTTTGAAAGTGAAAATTCTATACTTGTTCTAATGTTTTGAGGTAATTCTGGTTTAGTTAAAATCTCTTCATAAATGGCTTGTGCATCTTCAAACATCTTTAACATGTAATATGTTCGAGCCATCTCTAACTTATTTCTTATATTAGAGCTGTCTATTAGATCAACTCTTTCAAATGCTGCCAATGCGACATTATAACGGCCTGTCTCGTAAGCTGACTTTCCAAAATAAAAATTCAATCTTCCATCAGATAGGTTGTCAAGATATATTTTTGAAAAAATCTTGTAACTTTGCTCAAAATTCTTATTCTTGTAATATTCTAGTGCTTGATTATAAAGTGTAGAATTATCACTATTTACAGAGGCAAAGACAAGACTTACAGGTAGGAACAAAAAAAGAAAAAACCACCTCATTCAAAAGCCTTTTTATTATAAGTTCTATGAATAATTATAGAACTTAACAAATAAAAGTGTGCTTAGTTATTATTTAAAGGTAATTCTTAAACCATCCTAATCATTACAGGTTTAGAGTTTACAAAATCCAGTGCTTCGATTTCAGCCATCATAGTCTGAATATCACTTTCTTTTGCAACATGTGTAGACATTAAAAGATTTGCTGCTGTTTCAGAAGTTGATTTTTGGATCATTGTTTTAACAGAGATATTGTTATTCTCAAAGATCTTAGTTATCTTGGCAAGGACACCAGCTTTATCATTTACGTTAATACGAAGATAATATTTAGATTCAATATCTCCAGGTGCTTTTAAAGTAAGTTTACCCTCCAGAGGTTTATCAAACCCTAGCATCGGTGCACCCTTACCACGACGTGCAATATCTATAATATTTGCTACAACTGCACTTGCCGTTGCATCACCACCTGCACCAGGACCATAATAAAGTGTCTCGCCAACTTTATCGCCAACTACACTTACACCATTCATAACACCGTCTATCTTGGCGATCATCTCATCTTTGCTGATCATAGAAGCATGTACGCGAAGCTCAACTTCATCACCGTCTTTTTTAGCAATTCCAAGAAGTTTGATCGCATATCCGAACTCTTTGGCAAAAGCTACATCTTCGCTAGATACGTTCTCAATACCCTCGATTAAAATATCTTCAGGTTTAGCATCAATTCCGTATGCGATAGAAGCTAAGATCAGAAGTTTATGTGCAGCGTCATATCCTCCAACGTCAAAAGTCGGATCAGCTTCTGCATAACCCAAATCTTGACTCTCTTTTAAAATTGCATCGTATGCTACACCCTCGTTTGCCATCTTAGTCATCATATAATTACATGTACCGTTTAGTATACCCATAATTGATTCTATATGGTTTGCAGAAAGTCCATCACGAAGAGCATTAATAATCGGAATACCGCCTGCAACTGCAGCTTCATACTCAAATGCCTGATCTTTAGCCAAGTCTTGAAGCTCATAACGATGGTATGCCAGAAGTGCTTTGTTTGCAGTTACAACAGCTTTACCGTTTTCAAGTGCTTTTTTTACAACAGCATACGGTTCTTCAACACCACCCATAAGCTCAACAACTATATCGATCTCAGGATCATTTAAAACATCATCAGGATTATCTGTTAGTGCAATATCTACACCACGGTCGCGTCCAAGTGTTTTTACAACTCCGCTTTTAGCTACTATCTCTACACCTGCACGTGCAGTGATAACATCAGCGTTGTCTTTTAAAATATTTGCAACACTTGCTCCTACTGTTCCGACACCGATTATCCCGACTTTTATCATTTACTTGGCTTCCTCTTCTTGAAACTGCTTTAAAAACTCTTTTATATTACGTGCCGCTTGACGAATACGGTTGTCATTCTCAATTAAAGCTATACGAACATAGCCTTCACCATAAGCTCCAAAACCAATTCCCGGAGCTACTGCTACACCTGCCTCAGTTAAAAGTCTTTTTGAAAACTCTAGTGAACCAAGGTGAGCTGCACACTCTGGGATCTTAGCCCATGAGAACATACTAGCTTGGTTTTTACGAATATGCCAACCTGCACGACCAAATGCTTCGATCAATACATCTTGACGGTGGTCATACTTATCAACTATATCTTGTACACACTGCTGATCACCGTTTAGTGCTACAGTAGCTGCAACTTGGATCGGTGTAAACATACCATAGTCTAACCAAGACTTAATCTTTTGAAGTGCACCGATCAGTTTTTTGTTCCCTACAAAGAAACCTACACGCCAACCAGCCATGTTATAGCTTTTTGAAAGTGTAAAAGACTCAACTGCAACATCTTTTGCACCAGGAACCGACATAATAGACGGTGTCTTGTAATCGCCAAAAGTTATATCACCATAAGCGATATCACTTATTACGTAAAATCTCATCTCTTTAGCAAGTGCAACTAAACGCTCATAAAATTGAGGTGTTACAGTAGCAGTAGATGGATTGTGAGGGAAGTTTACAAGTACATACTTTGGCTTAGGTGAAGTTTCTTGAAAAACTTTAACAAGATCTTCAAAGAACTTATCTTCATCTACATTGTAATCTTCATCAAACTTAATACCGAACTTAGCTACATTTCCACCAGCTAAAATAAAAGCGTATTCGTGAATAGGGTAAGTTGGATCCGGTACTACTACAACATCACCAGGATTTGTAATAGCGTATGAAAGGTGAGCATAACCCTCTTTTGAACCCATAGTAGCTACACATTCAGTTTCAGGATCAAGCTTACAATCATAGCGACGCTCATACCAGTCAGCTATTGCTTTAAGAAGTTTAGGAATACCTTTTGATGTAGAATACCCATGAGTTTTAGTCTTCTGGGCCGACTCAATAAGTTTCTCTCTAATGTGTTCTGGTGTATCTCCATCTGGATTACCCATAGAAAAATCTATGACATCTTTACCGGCACGACGTTCGGCCATTTTGATTTCATTAACTTCAGCAAATACATACTTAGGGAGTCTTTCAACTCTGTTAAATCTTATCTCATCAAACAAGGAAGTTTCCTTTTATATAATTTTTTGACATTTTATCAAAAAAAGTTAAAGAAGGACTTACCTCTCTCCAATCGGCGTTAGGAAGAGGCTTCCTTTAATATTTTTAAGAGTATAAATATCTGAGATTTTTATATATTTAGCATTTTGAGGAATAGTTAAATAAAGTGCATTTCTTTTTGTATCTCTTTTTACCACCTTTAAAAGATGTAGAGATGAATCAAAATATGTAATGTGAGGATACCAAGAATTTCTTCCGCTGCTCTCTATTTTTAACTTTTGTATTGCAGATACGTCTAACCAGTATGCATATAAGGAACGACTTAGTTCAACTTGTTCCCCATCACTAAGTGCATCAACAGCTAAAAAAGAATCTCGCATATCTACATCGAAAGTCCACTCTGTTTCACTAACCCTTGTAACATCTACAACTTTTGAACCGCTGTTGTAAAGTTCTCTTTGAAGAACTTGCGGATCGGTTACATATTCAGCTTTTAGTGTTATAGACCATGTAAATCCACTCTCGTTAAGATTTGATTCTTTTGTTACATAACGATAATATCCCATATTTCGAAGCGCATCACCCATAATCTTTACAAAAAACAATGGACTGTCACTCGTATGAAAATTGAGCCTTAGCTCTTTAGGCTTGTCAAAATACAGATTTAATAATCCGTTATCCTTAAGTGTCTGGACAACTTTTACACAGTCAACTCTGTCATTTACTATAAAATCAGATTTTGGTGAAAAAATGATATTTATATATGCTTCATTTTTCTTATATGTTTTTTCATTCAAGAGTGATTTTATTTTTATATCCAACTCTTCAATTGCAGAACTTATCTCTTCAATCTCTACTATTGGCTCACTATTTTCAAGTTGAGTTTGTTCAGCAAAGGTGAAAGAAAATAAAACTAAAAATGATAAAAAGAGTTTTACCATTCCCTACCTTTGTTTAATGCTAAAAACTCTCTGTAAGTTATCTTTTTCAACTCTCCGTCTTTATATAATAAACGGATATTTCTAGATTCTTTAAACTTTTCTACTTCTCCGTTTACGTCAAACGTAACGTCACCGTGACCAAGTGAAAGTAACCAATGACCTTTTGGATCTAATTCTAGCGCTTCGAACTCAGGTACTATTTTTTGTAATTTTCTTCCTGTATTTAGATTTATGTATCCAACCCATAACTTAACATTTGGGATAATTTTTAACGGACTTAATTCCTTTTGTACTTGTGGCTCTTCCTTTACTTCTACCGTAGTATTTTCGTCTGGAATCTCTTTTGGTATTATTTTAGATGTTACTTGTTCAATTTTTTTATTATCAATTTTTGGTTCGATTTTTTTATTATCTGATGAGAGTCCAAAAAGAACAACCAAAAAGATTAAAATAGCAGCGATGATATAGAAAGTTGTATAATTTTTAGTTTTTTTAGGTGTAATAAAAACTTTTGATTCAGCTATATCAGGCATATCTTTACCTTCAAAAAAGCTCAATCCCTCAGCTTTTAATGCTCTCAAGTCAAGTGAATATTCACGTTCAAGTATTGACACAAAACCAGTAAATTGAATCTTATTCATAGACTCAAAATAGCCGTTTACCAGATCTTCACATTGAATTTTTGGTATATGTGTCTGTTCATGAATTTTTTGGGCACCGATTTTTTTCAGTGCTTCATAGTTATCTTTTAGCTTTTTATTTTCAATTTCTTGATTGCCTGACTCTTCTACATTCAAATCCAGATTATCGCTCATATCTCATCCTGTCCATCAAAATTGCACCGGCTACACTTACATTTAAACTATCAAACTCATGTGCCATATTTATACTAACTATTTCATCAAGTTTTGAACTAACTCTATTAGTTAAACCTTCACCCTCACTGCCTAAAACCAACACTCTTTTTTCTTTTACTTTAACATCTCTTATATCAACTCCACCCATATCTGCACCATATGAAGTGAAACCGGATGTTTTAAAATCATTTAAAACATTATGTATATTTTGCTCAATTGAAAAAGGCATATCATAGAGTGCACCAGTACTTGTACGCATAATAGCTTCAAGCGGTAATTTTTTAACTCCGCATGCTACTACTGCATCTACACCTAGGGCATATGCACTTCTAATAATTGCACCTATATTTCCAACATCGGTAAGAGAAGATAAAACTAAAACAAAATCTTTATCTAAAAACGTTTTATAATCATGTAAATTATACTCATCAACCTCAGCCAGCATACCTTGATGTGAAGCATTCTTGCACATCTTTCCCGCTGCGTCTGCAGGGATTCTTTTTACTTCGAAGCCCATCTTCATAAGACGCGAGTATTCTTTTTTGTCTATATCTTTAGCTAGGTATAGTGTTTTGATTTTTGTAGGGTAATTTTGAATTATATAATTAACCGGTTGTTTAGCATAAATTAACATGGGGATATTTTACCCAAAATATATTAAACTTCCAACAATCTTTGATAACAAGCTTTGGTATTTTCTCCTGTGATCTTGGAGATCAGCTTTGCTTGTTGTTTTTTAGGGATATCTAGGGCTAATATATCTTTTTGAGTTATGGCACTTGAATTTTGAGCTTCGCCCGCTTTAATAACAACGACCCATTCGCCTTTGAAATTTCCCTCAAGTTTGTTTAAACACTCAGAAGCATTTCCACTTACATATCGTTGGTATTTTTTTGTAAGCTCTTTTGCCAAAAAGATCTCTCTGCTTGAATCTTCCTCATTAAGTTCATTTAGTAGTTTTTCAAGCCTATGAGGGGATTCATATACAATAGTGGTATAACCGCTGTTTAATGCACCTTGAAGTGACGCAGTTCTGTCTTTTCCTTTATGTGGTAAAAAGCCCCAAAACAGCATCTGAGTTTCAACAAAACCGCTAGCTACAAAAGCGGTTAATAGTGCATTTGCACCTGGCAGTATGTCGTATTCTACATTGTTGTCTATACAGTAACGTACCAGCATTTGACCAGGGTCACTAATACCAGCCATACCCGCGTCACTCACATAGATAACATTTTGTTCAAAAAATGATAATTCAAGTTTCTCAACAAAAGATTTTTCATTGTGTGAATGTAGAGAGATGAACTCTTGATTTTCTCTAAAATCAGTGTTATAACGCTCTTTTAAAATGTGGATTAGTTTTTTTGTAACGCGAGTATCTTCGCAAAGTAGTACTTCGGCTTGGCTTAGTGCCTCTATGGCTCTAAGCGATATGTCGCCGATATTTCCAATCGGTGTTGGAACTAGAGTAAGCAAGGAGTATTTCCTGCTTAGTCCATGTTGTAACGTTTTTTGAACTTATCGATACGTCCAGCAGTATCTACCATTCTCTCAGAACCTGTAAAGAATGGGTGACATTCATTACAAATATCAATTTTCATAGTTTCTTTTTCACTTTTAGTTTCAAAAGTGTTTCCACATGCACATGTTACAGTACAAGTTACTAACGTTGGGTGGATATCTTTTTTCATTATTTTGCCTTTTGATACACGTTTGTGTGCGTATATCTATATATTTTTTAATTCCGTATGGGTGCGGAATTTTGGAAATGGGATTATACCTAAATTTTTCTTAAAGTAAAACTTTTGAAGCTACTGCCATCACTGCGCTCTCACTTCTTAACACCATTGGAGTATCTAATCTAAACACTTCTTGTGAGCTTAACAATTCTTTTTCATCTGATGAAAAACCACCCTCACAGCCAATAATAACCGTAGATATATTCTCAACTTCATCCAAAGTTTTTTCTACAAAATCAAACACTTTCGCATTAGGATACTGTTTTAGAAACTTCTCCAGTGAGTCACATAATTCAAACTCTATCTTTTGAGTTGATCCGCATTGTTGCATAGAAGCATGTAAAATTCTATCAAAGCGTTTAAAGTCTAATTTTATATTTCTTTGACTTCTTTTACAATCAATAAATGTAATTTTATTTACCCCAATCTCACTAAGACTAGGCAGTACTTTTTCTATGCTTTTAGAATCAATCTTACACCAACCTATGTGTAGATCTTTTTTGGCTTTTACTTCCAGCTCTTTTGAGTCCTGTAATGACAAAACAGCTTTTTTTGGCTCAATACTATCTAACTTATACGTATGAAGTATTTTAATATTATCTTCATCTCTAAAGGCGATCATATCACCTTCACTGTGTCTGCGCACTTTTATAATGTACTTAAAAAGCTCCCCTTTTAAGACTAATACATCATCGCCGGCATTTTCATCAAATATGTAGATCATTTAGCTATGCTTACCATCCAAATATATATTATAACTGTTACTATAAATTCAAAAGCAAAGATTTTTTTAGCCCATTCTCTAAAGACTAAGAAACCTTCCATATCATCATTTTTTATATACTTAAATTTTTTGGCACGTTTGCCTTCTAAGATTATAAACACTATAGAAAAGATGATCATAACAAGGTTTTCTAATGTAAATTCAAGATGTTTGGCAGCCATCATAATAACACCTGTAAATATAACAGCAGCCAAGAAAGTAGCACCTACTGCATTAAACAGCATAATAAATTTCCTATACTCTTGAACGCCTTTTGTACTCATCAATTTATAAAAATTTATACCAACAGCCAATAAAACAGCCAACACACTATAGTTGTGTGTTACAATACTCATACTATACATTTCATTCATAATGGAATTTTACTATAATTATTATTATTTTTTATTAGGGCAACAATATATGGAAGTAACAACAACTGAGGCACTTGAACTTATATACAAACACACACCAAAAAAATCAACAAAAATTTTACCGATTGAACAGGCACTTGGATACATTTTATCAGAAGATATAAAAGCTACACACAATTTACCGCCGTATGACAACTCCGCAATGGATGGATATGCAGTCAAAATTTCTGATGCATCCAAATGTGTAAAAGTAACTGATACTATATTTGCAGGAGATAATTCAGATGCTGTTTTAGAAGATGGCTGTGCTATTAAAATAATGACTGGTGCAAAGATTCCAGAAGGCTCTGAAGCAATTGTTCCTAAAGAAGACACTACAGAATGTGAAAACGGCGTAAAACTTCCTGATGAACTGTGTGAGGGCAAACATATAAGAAGATGCGGTGAAGATATAAAATGCTGTGATCTGCTACTGAGTAAAGGTGTTAAACTTCAAGCCCACCAGATAACACTTTTAGCCTCTCAAGGTATAAGTCACATCAAAGTATATAAACAGATTCGCGTAGCTATATTTGCAAGTGGTAGTGAATTAAAAATGCACTTTGAGTCTGTTGTAGACAGTTATCAGCTTTATAATACAAATGCACCTGCACTCAAAGCTAGATGTGAAGAACTTGGATGCAAAGTTGACTTTATTGGTACTGCAAAAGATTCTGTAGATGATCTAAAAGAACATCTAAAAAGCGCACTTGACAGTGATCTTATAATTACAAGCGGTGGTGTTAGTGTTGGAGATGCAGATCATACGAAAGAGGTTTTTGATGGCTTCGGGATGCATACACATTTTGACAAGATCCAGATAAAACCAGGAAAACCTACGACTTTTGGTTGCATAGAAGATACAATGGTATTAAATCTACCTGGTAATCCAATGGCAGCATCTTTAAACTTCGAGCTTTTTGGACAAAGCATACTACTTGCTATGAGTGGTGCTAATGAAAAATTTTTAAATACCATAGATGCTCAGATGGCAGATGAGTGTAAACTAAGAGCAGGAAGACGTACACTTCTTCCAGGGTACTATAACGGGACAACTTTTACACCGACAAAAAACTTTGCTCCGGGAATGATAAAACCTCTATCAAACGCAAACAGTTATATTGTTATAAGCGAAGAATGCAGTGGTATTAGCGCTGGAAGTACGGTAAAAATTTTACCTATAAGGTTTTCATTTAATACAGATACAAAAAAAGAGTTGATCAGCTGTTAAGGACTGCTGTTTATACAGCATCCGGATTAGTAAATTCAACACCTTTTTTTAACTTATCAAACAGATCTTTATCTGGCCACTCATTCCTAATGGCATCTGAGAAAATAATATCGTCAAGATTAATATTTCCCATTTTTTCAGAGTATGCATCCTCGCGGAAACATTGAGCGTATCCAGTGTCTGTTTCATGGACTATAATACTATAAAGCTCTACATTTCTCTCACCGTTAACTCCGCGTGTACACTCTAGAACTTTGTCTATCATTAAAAATATTACACGGCTAAACTGCTCACATGATGGAGATACAGGCAGTACAACCCAACGATCAGAGTGCTTTTTCATATCTTCTATATACTCTTTTGAATCCTGATTCCATAAAGTTATACCATGATCAAAAGAATCCACAAGTGCTTTCATATGGTTTTTCATCAGTCCAAAATCATAAACCATCTGTCCGTTGTCTAAAAAATCAGATTCAAACAAAAGTTCTATCTTGTATGAGTGTCCGTGTATAGAGCTTCTGCATCTAATAGTTGAACAATCTCTTACAATATGAGTATTTTCAAATTTAAATAGTTTACGAATTATCATCTTATACTCCTTTTTCTTTATCCCAGACACGCATATGCAATCTATCTGAAAAATTATAACCTTTATCTTTACAATACTCAATTAATGCAGGAGTATTTTGTTCTAGTTCTTTTTTATCTTGTGCTACAGGCATACAATAAACTTTAGAGCCTAGTCCGTAAGATATGATCTCTTCTATCTCATCATCTAGTGATGCATCTATAGACTCAGAGTCTATAGAAAATTTAAAAAAAGCGTCCCTTGAATTACTTACAATAGAACTTATAACTTTAGGGTTAATCCTTTTTTGGTAACTCTCACCAGAGTTTGAAAGCTTTACAGAAAGTGCATAGACACACTCTTTAAAAAACGGATATTTTTCAAAATTTGGAGCTAAAGTAGCATTTGTCTCAAATGTAACTCTGTGTCTGTTTTTAACCAACTCTTTTATAAAAGAGATGAATATATCATCATTGATATTTATTAGAGGTTCCCCGCCTGTTATTACAACATCTACATCTTCAGGAAGCTCATATATATCAAATATATTTAAAAGTTCATCTACTTTTGTAATCTCTGCCCAAGTGTGTGAAAAATTTTCTTTATCTACAGCGTAAATAGTATCACACCCTTTTATCAGCGTGCCGTTTTCAAGTTCTTGTGTACATTCGAAGCCCTCACACTTCATATTGCATCCGCCAAATCTAAAAAAAAGACTTGGAGTTCCAACATAAGCTCCCTCACCTTGGATACTATAAAAATGCTCTACTAAATACAACAAAATCAGCCACCAGTTTCATAAAAAGCACGACTAGAAGACTCTCCGTCTTCACCACCCCAGCGATTTTTCTCCGGTTTATTTTTTACTACTTCTTTCAAAATAAGTGTTGCTCGTCTTATATCTCCACGTTTGATTGCTTCACCTATACTTAAAGCCTCATCGAAATATAAACAAGGTATAAGATGTCCTTCAGCAGTTAGGCGAATACGGTTACATTTTGTACAAAAATCATCTTCATACGGTTCAATGATCCCAAATTTATATCCATCATCCATAACATAATAATGAGAAGGGCTGGCACCGTCAAAACCATGATCGGTAAAGTTGTATTTTTCTTTTAATATTTTTAACAACTCTGCTGATTTTAAGCCTTTAATCTCAGCTTTTGCATGGCTGTTTTCCATATATTCTATAAACCTAATAGACATATCTCTTTTTTTACAATACTCTAATACATCTATGATCTCATCTGCATTAACACTCTTCATCGGTACCATGTTCACTTTTACTTTAAGCCCAACCCTTAAAGCTTCCTCAACACCCTCTAAAACATTTTTTAAAACATCTTTTCCGGCTATCTCTTGAGCTACTTCAGGCTTTAGCGTATCTATACTTACATTTATACGTTTAAGTCCTGCATTTTTAAGTTTTTGTGCAGCATCTTTTAAAAGGTACGCATTAGTAGTCATTGCTAGATCAACAGCAGGTTCATAATCGTATATCATCTTGATAAACTGATCCAAACCCTCGCGAAGTAGAGGTTCACCACCAGTTATACGAATTTTTTTTACGCCCTCATCTATGCAAACTTTAACAAATTCAAAAAGCTCTTCAAAGGTTAATAAATTCTCTTTAGGAACCCATGAAAATGGCTTTTCAGGCATACAATAATTACATCTGAAGTTACATCTTTCAGTTACGGAGATACGTAGATAGTCAACTACCCTATCATAAGAATCAATCAGCATTAATAATTTCGGCCTTTAACTTTTCAAACTCTTGTTGAGTTATAATCCCATCTTCTTTTAGTTTATGAGCATCTCTTATTTTTTCAGTTTTTGATTTTGAAACTACAGGTTGTTTTTTCTCTTCCTCTTTTTCTAATTTTTCTTTAGTTATTAATATATCAAGTGGCTTGCCTTCTTCAGGTATTGCGTATCTTGTATTTTTGATCTCTTTAAGTGCTTGAATGTCTGGAACAAGTTCAAAGTCAAATTTTCCAAATCCTTCATCATAACTAGTCACTCTTAAATAATATGTTTTACCTTGAATTAGATTTAAATTAAGTGTTTGTTTCTCTAGTTGGCTTCTTATTGCACTTATTTCAACTTTATTTGTTTTTAAATTATATTTTAAAAACTCTTGCGGATATACTTTGTCTTCCATCAAATGGCCATCAATCTCTACTTCATAATATGGAATTCTATCAGTATCATTTATATTATTACCAGTTACTACATACACATACACTAAAGATGCGCCTTTTAGTGGTTCTTCTGCTTTATAAGGAGTCTTTGTACATCCAATAAAAATAATAGATATTATAAATGAAATGAATAATATAGAAGTTTTTTTCATACTCAACCTTTTTAAAAGCTATATGCTTTTTTATTGAGACATTATACAGAAAGTTTATTAAAATAGTTTTTTATTATACAAGAATGTAAGGTTTTCCAAGCCTAAGCTTGGAAAAATTAAGAACTTAATATTTCTTAGAAGTTGATAGAAGTGATTAAACGTACGTAGTTACCACCACTTGCTTTATCTGTAGTTTTGTCTTCAAAATCACGATTCATTAGGATAGCTTTTACGTCGAAATCACCTAATTTTTGTGTGATAATTAAATCTATCTCTGTAGTATTTAATGGGTTATGAGTACCATAAGCTAATACAGCTTTGTTAGAATCATTTTCATTCATAATACCTTGGATTGCAATTCCTGTTCCAGTTGCAGCAATTTTACCTGCAGCTTTAACTTTAATTGCAGTTGAATCAGGCTGAGCTACATAAAGACCATCTGTATATACACCCGCTGTTGGAAGTTTAGTTTTCTTGAAACCTGTTGCAACGTTTCCTACTGGTAACGCACCAAGTTTAACATTTGAGTCATAGTCAGATACTTGAGAAGCAGCCGCTGAAATTGTAAAATCAGCTACCTTAGCACTTGCAGATACTGCTAATGCTGTAGTGTCATCATATTGCTTGAAATCAGGATTTAATGAAGCATAATAAGCTTTTACACCAAAATCACCCATAGTTACACCAGCATCAATCCACATAGCTGTAGTAGTACCGATACCTTCGACTGCACCTAATGCTGTAAGACCTAAACCACGAGCACCAGTAGTTGCCGCTGTATCATTAACATGGTAATACCAAGCATTAACTGCTACAGTTTTATCATTATATAATGCTGCTGCTGCAAAAGCACCACCATGCATTTGTTCAAATGTACTCTCAGCTCTCCAAGCATTAGCATAAGGATTAGCTGTAGCATCAGCATTAGCATTAGTTTGACCAACATATGCACCGATTAAAGTTAAGTTAGTAACTGAACTATTTACAAGTACTGCTGCATCAAAGTTATTTTGAATAGCATTCCATTTTTCAGTAAATGCTAATGGAGTATCTAACTCTTGACGACCTAATTTAACTGCAGTATCTGCAATTAAAGGAACTGTTACATTAAACTTACTAATA
This sequence comes from Sulfurimonas sp., assembly GCF_041583195.1. Lineage (NCBI taxonomy): Bacteria > Pseudomonadati > Campylobacterota > Epsilonproteobacteria > Campylobacterales > Sulfurimonadaceae > Sulfurimonas > Sulfurimonas sp. Next base: position 35,052 of record NZ_JBFHGL010000004.1, on the reverse strand, counting down.
AATAAGTCATTTTGTACTGCATTAGTACGAGCAGCCATTACTAATTCATTTTCAAGACCCATAGTAGTTCCGTAAGTCATTTCACCTTCGAAAGATACATTACCTTGTTTACCAGTTGCACCTAGTTTCATTGCAACTTCAGCAGATGATCTATCTTTATGGAACATATCATTACTATTAGTAGCAGTTTTAACACTAGCATCGTTTGTTTCATACCAAACTTTTGCTTGACCATTTACTTTAATGTCTTCTAAAGCACTAGCTGTTGTAGATAAAGCCATTGCTGCTACAGCAGCCGATACAATAATTTTTTTCATTCAATTCTCCTGTTTTATATAGTAACCCATACTACATTTTTAGCCCTGTTTTTGCTAAAAAAGTTTTATATGATTTACTAATATCGGGAATATTGTATATCAGCAAAAATAAATTTAGTCTTAAAATCTGCATAATATTTGCAATTTGTTTACTTTTGTACTTTATTTCATAAAATTAAGGTAGAAAAAAGTTTTTTTATCACACTTTTTTGATATATTTATTTTTCTTATTCAGATAATCTTATATTTTAAATAATAAATTCTTTTAATATTACTATTTCTTATAGTTATTTAAGGTGCTTGTTTTGGTATAATTTTATATATTTGATTCAAGGATTAGTAGATGCGCTTCAGAAATCTTAAAAATAGAACAAAAGAAAAGCCTAAACAAAAACAAACAAAATTCAAACTTGCAAAAACTACTTCAAGAGTAAAAGCTTTTATAACAGACCTTTTTATGATCTATGCTCCTATACTATATATAATTACATATATTTTCATGGATGGAAAAGATGATTTCCAAAATTCAAACTTAGCTCCGCTGATTGGCGTTAGTCTATATGCTTTTATATATACTATATTAGTAAGTAGATTTGGTCAAACTCCAGGTAAAAAAGCTTATGAGATTAAAATAGTAGATGTAAAGACAGGTGAGCTTCTTAATTTTTGGCGTTCATTCTTAAGATTTGTTATGTTTTTATTTTCTGCTTCTATTATTATAGGTCTACTAATTCAGTTTTACAGAAAAGATAATCGTATGTTACATGATTTAATTTGTGGAAGTGTTGTTATAGAAATTAAAGAATAATTTTAATTCCCAGAAAATCTGGGAATCAGGAAAGTGTTAGTGTAAATCTCTCCACACTTGTTTTTTCCAAAGAACTGCGAAAATAGCAAATATAAACATAAATGCCATAACGTAAAGACCTATTTGGTGTCTCTCATGACGTTTAGTATCAGCTGAATCAGCTAGGTACTCAATAACTTTCTCAGCAGATTCTGCAGTAACACCAACACGTGGCATAGCAGTTCCAGCTAACTGGCTTTGAGGATTTTCAATAAACGTACTTAAGAAGTGCTCACTACGAGAACGGTAGTACATACTTAAATCAGGTGGTAATTTACCCATATAAGCTTTTAAAGAATCTTGATATTCCATTACTTTAATATCGTATGCTAAAGAATCTTTTTTATGTTTGAACTTAGGTTTAGTACCAAGTTGCGTCCAATTTTCATAACCAACTGAGTGACATCTACCACAAGCATTCTCAAATGCCATAGCAGGAGTAACTTCTTCCGGTTTAACAGCAATTGATCGTAAGTAAGCTACTATATCAGCAACTTCTTGATCTAAATCTCCACCCATTCCGTAAAAAGGTACCATTGGGTGCATTTTACCACTCTCAGGAGTATACTTGTGCTCAACTTTAAGTGCATGAGCAGGATTTTTAATTAGATCTGCCAAAAACTTAGCTTCATAAATAGCACCTGCATTACTTAAATCAGGTGGGTTAACACCGTAAGACTGAGCTGCCATAACACCATCCATAGGAGCAGGCATATTTGCTGCATCTATAGAGTGACAACCAGCACAACCTGCACTCATAATTAACTCTTGACCTTTTGCAGCATCTCCAGTTTTTGTAAGTTCAGGCAGATCTTTATAAGCAAAACCTTCACTCTCAACATGCTTGTGCATTTGTGAGTGAGCATACGGTTCAACTAAAAAGTATGTTAAAAGTGTAAAGAAAACAACTACTGCTAATATTTTTAATTCTTTCATCTATGTCTCCTTACGCTTTTTTTTCATTTTTAGTGATAAATGGTAGAATAATCCACATCGCTATAAATAATAGTGAAGCAACTAAACCAATTGTACTGAAGATACCTTCAGGAGGTAATTTACCCATAGCAGTTAATACAACCATATCTACTAACATTACCCAGAACCAGATAGCAAATTTACCACGACGATTAGCAGGAACAGTATTTTCACTTCTATCTAACCATGGTAATAGCATAAAGATAACTTGAGCAAAACCAAATGCGATTAGGCCAATATCAACAGGGAACGGTCTCAGTATCTCATACGACCATAAGAAATACCACTCAGGATAGATATGTGCCGGAGTTTTTAGTCCATCTGCAGGATCGAAGTTTACCGGATCTAGTGCAAAACTATAGTGCCAGAATACTAAATAAAAGAAAAAGATTAAGAAGAAACCAACTACCATTAAATCTTTAGATAAGAAGTCGTTTGCAAATCTCATAACTTTAGAGTTTTTAGTATCATCAGCTAAATATTTTTTAGATTCTTCTTCAAAATCAATCTCTTCACCGTCTTGGTTATTTACGTGTGGGATTCTTAAAGCTGCAAAGTGAAGCCCTATAAGACCCATAATAACTAATGGTAATAAGAATACGTGTAACATAAAGAATCTGTTTAAGAAAGCTTGTGCAGGAACATAATCACCACGAATCCATTCAACTAAACCGTCTAAATGTAATGAACCTAAAGAGAAGATGTTAGTAATAACCATACCAGCCCAGTAAGACATTTGACCCCATGGAAGCATATAACCAGAAAATGCCTCAGCTGAGAATGTTACGAACAATAACATACCAGAGATCCAGATCATCTCACGACCCTTTTTATAAGAACCGTAGTAAATACCAGTAAACATGTGAATATATATAACCAAGAATACTACAGATGCAGCTACACCGTGAATGTGTCTCCATAACCAACCAAAATCAACTTCTCTCATAATTGTAAAGTTTACACTGTAAAACGCATGATCTACATGTGGTTGATAATACATAAGTAAAAATATACCTGATATTGTAAGCAACGTGAAAGTTACTGCTAAAATCATACCCATTGCCCATAAAAAGTTGATGTTTTTAGGAATCCAATACTCAGATGCCATTACTTTTTCAACTGTCTCAACTGCTAATCTTTGGTTTAACCAATCTTTAACACTTGTTGCTTTTGTAAAATGTGCCATTAATCCTCCCTTAAATTTACAGCGTAACGCCGTTATCTTTCATTGCTTGATATTCAGGACCAACTTCACCAAGAATCATTTTGTTTCCATCGATTCTAAAAGGAGGGATATCAAATCCACGTGGCGGTGGAGCTTTTATAACATCACCAGCAGCATTAAACATACCACCGTGACATGCACATAAGAAGTTACCTTCTTTTTTTCTAAATGCTGGAATACAACCTAGGTGTGTACATAAACCTATACATACCATAAAGTTGTCATTACCAACTTTTATATTTCTAGCTTGAGCAGCTGGATCACTTTTCTCAGCTTCTAACATTTCTGCAGTTTTTTTAAGTACGAAAATTGGCTTCCCACGCCATTTTTCAGTAATCATTTCACCTTCTGGATATATGCTCATATCTAAAGTTGTAAAACCTGCAGCCTTAACACTTGGAAGTGGGTCCCAAGATTTTTTCATAGCTACTAATGAACCTATTGCACCCAAACCGGCAACAGCTCCAAACGCTTTTCCCATAAAACCTCTACGGCTATTCTCTTTCATATTTTCTCACTTTTGTGAATTTTCCGGCTTATTATATACCAAACTTATTTTAATTATCTATAAAACTTAAAAAAAATAATGAATTTTTATTAAAATGTACATAATTGTTATTATTAACATTCTTTAATATCACATTTATTTGATCTTTATCAAGAGTGTTAATAATAGGTATATTTAATTTTTGAAATTCCTCGTCAAAAGAATCAAAATAGTCTTCTCTTTTTAAGAAAATTGGTTTTCCACCAGATGCCAAACATTCTAAAGCAGCCTGAGGTGAAGCTGTTATAAGAACATCACATGATGTTATAAAATCATCATATTCTTCAAATTCATAATTATTTTTGAACTTTTCTTTTAACATATCTTCATAATCTAAAAAGTAATAATAACCAAGAAGTAAAGCTGGATCTAATTCTGTTAATGTTGGAATTAGTTTTTCTAAATCTTTTTCATAATCATCATCACCAAAGAAGAATCCTAGTGGAATTTTCTTATCAAATTTATTAAAATACTTCTCATCTACAACTATTTCATCTGTTTTTATATGATCAAATGTAGAGAAAAACTCTTTCATATCTTCAAGCATAATTGGATTAGCTTCATCAGAATCAAATATAAGTCTGTCTCCGTGATGAGCTATTTGAGGTATGTTTCTTACTACATCTATACCTACACTTTTCTCAATACCAAAATTTCTAGCTTCATGTGCTATACGAAAATCTGAACATAAAAGTGTAATATCAACACCTCTTTTTTGCAGCTCTTTTATAATAACAACAGATCTTCTAAATCTGTCAAGACCTATTCTATGGCCTGTATGAACATAATAGTAGTTATTCATTTTAAACTTTTTCCTTTTTAGAAGCTATTTAATTATATATGCGATTATACTATTTTTAATTAAAAGCAGTCTTGTTATAGCTTTTAGCTATAATAACTAATGAAACCTCTATTTTTAGCCTTAAGAGCCAAACTAAATAACTACGACAAAATACAGTCTGACTTTTCCACACTTATACAGGGAAAATGGGTCGCAGATGAGAACTTACATATAACGATCAATTACTTTGGAGATAAGTATAGCAAAGATGAGTTGCTTCAAAAACTGCCGCCGCTGATCATTCCTATCCAGCCATTGAACTTATATGGTTTAGGATATTTTGAAAAAAATAATATTTTATATTCAAAAAGTGAAATAGGTGGGCTTGATAATTTGAGCAATCTTATCAACAAAGAGTTTTCTTTGAAACAGGCAAAAGAGTTTATCCCACATGTCACTCTAATGAGAATAAAAAACATTACAGATAGAAATGGTTTTCAAAAGATGATTGATAGTTATAAAAATGAAGAACTCGGCAGTGTTGAAACTAATTTAGAGTTGATGGAGAGTGAAATACGACACCCAGGAGGTGCCGTATACAGTTCTATTAAGAAATTTTAGACTGTTTTTTACTTTCTATCTTAATATAAATATGTAAGATCTCAATAGCCGCAGGTGTAATCCCCGAGATCTGAGAAGCAGCTTGAAGAGTTGGTGGGTTAAACGTTGCAAGCTTTTCCTGAATCTCTTTACTTAAACCACTCACGACTGTAAAATCAAACCCTTCAGGAATAGCGATTTTAAGATATTTTTTCATCTTCTCGATCTCTTGGGCTTGTTTTTCGATGTAGCGAGCGTATTTACCCTCTACCAGGATCTCCTCTTGGATATACGGATCAAGTTCAGATAATTCAGGTACAAGTTTTAACATCTTTTCCACATCAAAAGTTTTTCTAGCCACCAACTGCTGAGCTGATTGAACATCTTTTATTGGCTCTTCATCCATAGATTCTAAAAGTGCATTAAATTCTTTGTTTGGTGTGAATTTTGTATCTTCAAGTAGCTGTGCACCCTCTTTGATCTGCTTATCTTTAAGTTGTACTTTCTCGTAAACCTCATCACTTAAAAGACCAAGTTCATGTCCATAGTGGCTAAGTCTAGTATCTGCCGATTCTTCTCGCAGAAGAAGTCTGTATTCAGCACGACTTGTAAACATACGGTACGGCTCTTTAGTACCTTTTGTAACAAGATCATCTATTAAAACACCAATATATGCTTCATCACGGCGAAGAACTAACGGCTCTTTTCCGGCAATACTAAGTGATGCATTAATCCCGGCCATCAAACCTTGTGCTGCAGCTTCTTCATAACCTGTTGTACCGTTGATCTGACCTGCTAAGAAAAGACCTTTGACCTTTTTAGTCTCTAACGAATGTTTTAATTCACGCGGATCTACATAATCGTATTCTATAGCGTATCCATAGCGTACTATCTTTGCGTTCTCTAAACCTTTTACAGAGTGAATCATATCTTGCTGAACATCAGGTGGAAGAGATGTACTCATACCGTTTATGTAACATTCTGTATTTTCCATAGTTTGTGGTTCAATGAAAAGATGGTGTCTGTCTTTATCACGGAAGCGGTTAATCTTGTCTTCAATAGATGGACAATAACGTGGACCAGTCCCCTCAATCTGACCTGTAAAAAGCGGAGCACGATAAAAATTTGACTCAATTATTTCATGCGTAGTTTCATTTGTATATGCTATGAAACAAGGGATCTGTTTTTTAGTTTTTGCAAACTCGTCTCTATTGGTACGAAATGAAAACGGGCTTGGGATTTCATCACCACCTTGTTCTTCCATAACAGAAAAATCTATAGATGAACTGTCAATACGTGCACAAGTTCCTGTTTTTAAACGATCCATTGTAAGCCCACACTCTTTTAGTGATGCACTCAAAAGTTTTGATGTCTGCTCACCAAAACGCCCACCCTCTTGCTTGATCTCACCTACGTGGATAAGTCCGTTTAAAAATGTACCCGATGTAATGATCACTTTTTTAGCAATATACTCATTTAAAAGGTGCGTTTTAACGCCTTTAACTTCTGCATTTTCTACAATTAGTGATTCAGCTAATTCTTGAACAAGATCCAAATTAGGCGTGTTTAAAATCTTATTTCTTGCTATAACTTTGTATTTGTCCATATCAATTTGAGCACGGCTACCGCGAACTGCAGGACCTTTTGTATGGTTAAGTATGCGAAACTGTATACCAGCTTTATCTGTTATAAGTCCCATCTCACCGCCAAGTGCATCTAATTCACGCACTAAGTGTCCCTTCGCAAGTCCGCCAATCGCTGGGTTACAAGAAGTAGCACCTACATTTTCTGCAAGCATAGAGATCAGAAGTGTTTTATTGCCCATTCTAGCCGAAGAAAGTGCAGCTTCAACACCAGCATGACCACCACCGACTACTATTACATCATAATTCATTATACATCCACTGAATAGTTTATTAAATGGAATTTTATCATTTTAATGTATAATTTGCCTAAATAGAACTATTAGTTGGAGTTTTTTATGTCAAAAGAAGACAAAAAAGATATATTTGCAGATTATAAACCAGAAGTTGTAGAGTATGATCCTGAAGTGGATGGCGGTGAAGTTTATAAAGAAAGAGATGAACATCTTGATCATAAAGAAGATGCTTTAGAAAAAATACGAAAAGCCAAAGCCAAAGCTAAAGGCAACCAAACAACTTTTAGACAAAACATAAGAACGGAAAACGAAAAATAATGATCCAAAATGCACACAATGCATATAATTCACAAGATTTTAATACAGCATTTAAACTATATGAAGATTTAGCTAATAAAGGTGATGCAGATGCACAAACATCTCTTGGCTTTATGTACCAAAATGCTCAAGGATGTGAACAAAACGATGCAAAAGCACTAGAGCTTTATGAAAAAGCAGCAGAATCTAAACAGCCATACGCACTTTTTAACCTTGCTATTCTTTATATGAACGGACTTGGTGGTGTAGAGCATAACCAGTTTAAAGCGCATGAGCTATTTTTAGAAGCTGCTATAAAAGAAGTTCCTCAGGCTATGTATGAAGTAGCTTTAATGTTTGAACGCGGTCTTGGATGTATTCAAAACTATTCAGAGGCTGCTTTTTGGTACGAAGAAGGTGCTAAACGCGGACATTTAGAGAGTTTTAATAACCTTGGTGTACTTTATAAAGAAGGACATGGCGTTATCCAAGACGATGCAAGAACTTTTATATGTTTCAGCAAAGCTGCTGAAGGTGGTCTGGCAGAGGGGCTTTACAATCTAGGTCAACTTTACGATCAAGGTATAGGTTGTGAGATGGATCATGACAAAGCACTTGATTATTGTAGACAAGCAGCTTATAAAGGTCATGAGAAAGCTAAGGCGATTATCAAAGGGCTTCAAGAAGACGGTAAAATCGTTTTCTAGGTAGATAAAAGGATTTATTATTTTTACTGGTTTAATACGTGAAATAGCTACTGTTAAAAACTTTGTAGGTTCAACACTGAGTATAAAAGCTAAGTACAAAGGTGCACTTGGTGATTCGATTGCAATAAACGGTGCATGTCTTACTGTTACTGATGTTTTAAATGACGGCTTTAGTGTTGAGCTATCACCTGAAAGTCAGAAGCTTCTTGCGATTGAAAATTATAAGAATGAGGTTCATATAGAACCTGCTATGATGATGGGTGACAGGTTTGACGGGCATGTGGTTCAAGGTCATGTTGACTGTATCGGAGAAGTAACAGAAGTGAAAAACAATGGAAACTCTTACGATATTTTTATAAAACTGCCAAAAAAATTCATACCGTACGTAGTTCCAAAAGGTTCTATAACTATTGATGGAGTAAGTTTAACCGTGAACGAGGTATTTGATGATAGATTCCGCCTTACGATTATCCCTCACACTATGAAAGAGACTCTCATTCGTAACTATAAAAAAGGTTACAGGGTAAATATTGAAACAGATATGTTCGCACGTTACGTTGCACATATCATATCGCACCAATCAAAAGCAAACTCACTAACGTGGGATGAAGTAGACAGTATAAGTGCTAGATACTAAAGTTTTATAGGAAACTTTACAATAAATTTAGCACCGCTATCTACATTCTTTACATCTAAAATCGCTCCATATTTTTGAGCGATCTGCCCACTCATATATAGACCTATTCCTGTTCCCTTGCCATCTTCTTTTGTTGTAACATGAGCTTTAAATATTTCATTGATAATATTCTTAGGTATCCCTCCGGCATTATCGATCACTTCAAGATAGTTGTAATGCTCGTCTTTATATATATTTATATCGATTTTTCTATCTTTAATACTGTTTTCATTAAATGCATCTTTTGCATTATTCACTAAGTTTAAGACAAGATGTTTCATCTCATTTTCAATAGCATTTATTTTAAAATTATCTACATCGTTTACACTGATTTTTATAACGTTTGAGACTATTTCATCTTTCATAAGGTTCAATGAGGATTCAACCATTTTTTTCATATCAAATACTTCAGATGTTTTGTTTGGTCTAAAAAAGTTTCTGAAGTCTTTTAATGTATCTGTAAGGTGTGTGATCTGTCCAGAGACCTCTTTTTCGTACTCTTTTAAGTATTCTAAATCAACTTCATTATGCTCATAATCAGATGGCAGCATCTTTGTTTTTAGACCTATTATCGTCAAGGGTTGAGACCACTGATGAGCTACAGCATCCATCATCTCACCCATTGCTGCAAGCTTTGACTGCTGTATCATTAACTTCTCTTGATCTTCCCTTTTTTGTATCTCTTCTTCTACCTTCTTCTCAAGCATATTTTTATATTCGTTTAGTTGTATATGAGTTGCTACACGGGCTTTTACAAGTGGCTCTACTATTGGTTTTAGAATATAATCAACAGCACCCAACTCAAGCCCCAGAACTTCATGCTCATCAGTTCTAAGAGCGGAAACAAATATTACAGGTATATTTTTCGTACTTTCATTTGCTTTTAAAATTTTAATAAGCTCGTAGCCATCCATATCAGGCATCGATATATCCAAAAGGATTAAATCAATATTGAATGCCTGCAACATAGCTAAACCCTCTTTTGCACTAGATGCAGTTATTACCTCATAATCAGGTGTGAGTATCTCTCTCATCAACATTAAATTCAATTCTACATCATCAATGACTAATATCTTATACAAAGTTGTACCTTAAACTACTGATTTAAACTTAATAATATTTTATAATATATCTTCTTAAACTAACTTACAAAATCTCTTTATCAGTTAGTGCTTTTACATCTGGATTACACTTTATTTTATGCTCCATATCAACCTTTTCATAACCGTCTAACTCTTTAAATGATGCCAAAGTTGCATTTCTAAACTTTTCACCTTTGTTTATATATACTTTAAAACCGTTTTCAAATAGTGCTAAACGTGTTTTTAATGCTGTTGAATAAGTAGTTAAGATCCCATCTTCAGACATAAGCTCTTTTATATCTTCAAAATACTCTTTAGTCCAAAGAATAGGATTTGCACTTGGACTAAATGCATCCTGATAAACTATATCAAACTTAACATCCAAGTTTTTAACATATTCTCTGGCATCACCTATAAAAAGTTCTATATAAAGATCCTCATCTTTATAAACTCCATCTTTACTTAGAGTATCTACTATATTTTTTAATCCACTAAACTCATCTGGATATGTGAAGTTTTTAAGTGATTCTATAAGTTTTGCATCGAGTTCTGGAGAATAAATATTTATCTTTTTATTAATATTGTTTTTTTTATAAAAATAAATTGTTGAAAGTGTATTAAAACCAAGACCAAAACAGATATCTAAGATATTAACTGCTTGCAGACCTTTAGTTAATTCATAAGCAGGGATAACATGCTTTAAGAGAGATTCTTTTAAAGCTCCGTCTTTTGTAGAGTGGTAATGTTCATCATACTCTTTTGAATAAGCCGTGAAAGTTCCGTCTTCGCTTTTAACTATTTTATGTGCATCACTATTAAACTCTATAGTAGTTCCTTTATTAAATCAATTTTTAACATTTATAAATAATATTACTATAAGTATTTATTATATATTATTGAATTTATTTATGAAATTATACCTCATAAGGAGGAAAAAAATGAAAAGTATAAACAAACTATTTTTTCTCTTACCTATCTCTTTTGAGTGTACTTTTGCTTATGATCTACAAAACGGAAACGATATGTATAATTATTCTAAATGCTATGAATGCCATGAATCAAGTCACTTTACACATGAAGACAGAAAGGCCAAAAACTTTCAGCAACTTCATAATAGAGTAGAAGATTGTAGATACAAAACTAATGCAGAATGGTTTGATGAAGACAGAGACGACGTCGTACACTACCTAAATTATGAATACTATAAATTTGATATCAAAAAATAGCTATATAGCTTTTATTACTACAGCCCATTACCCCACATATGAAGTTTCTTTGCCATAAAAATATCATAACCATCCAGTATATCTATATAGTTGGGTGCACGATATTCGAACTTTTCAAAAAGTTCTATCATCTCTTGAATGTCTAGTACACCTTTTTTCTCCATAATTATTATATCAGCTGTATTTGCAAGTGTTTTGTATGCTGTTTTTAAAAGTAAACTTTGCTTATTGTGTTTAGAGAATATATCTTTATATATCACGATATCGTTGTCCCGTGGCAAAGCTCTGTATGGAAGATTGAAGTTTTTTATATGCTGAATAGTAGCAAGAGGATAGTCTTCACTTAAATTTGGCATTTCTTCTTCAGTATAATACGCTATACGCATCTCTGCTTTGTTGTTTGTTAATAGTTCGTACAAAGCAGTAGTGGTTTCATCTACTTCAGTTGTAACCTGAATATATTTGTATCCAGGCTGAACTTTAAATAGCTCTAAAAACTGAGATAGTTCTGCCAAAATATATCCTAGTAAGCCAAATCGTGAAGTTCTCTAAATAGGTATGCTTCTACAATATCATCAATTGATCTTTGAGTATGAGCAACAAGCGGCATCATATTATAGTCCATAAACATCATAGGATTTTCACCGTCATTTTCTAATATAACTGCCTCGCTGATATCATCAAAACCGTCATATGCATCATTAAACTTAACACTTCTGATCATTCCGTCTTCTACATCTATCTGCGCCCAAGATTTAGCTTCAAAAACCTTTGTAAGCTTTGCTTCTTCTTGGTTTGTAGAGTCTACAGGAAGAAGAAGTAACATCTACTTAACCTTTTTCATATCTAGCTTTAGCTTTTTGTTATTCATTATCCCGATACCTGAGTCTAAAACATTTTGAGCGATTTTTTTAGCATCTTTTAATGAGTGCATTTTATATGTACCACACTGATATTTATTAAGCTCTGGAATATCTTTTTTACGTTTAACTTTTAAAATATCTTTCATAGATTTTTCCCAAGATTCTGCTACTTCTTTCTCTTTAGGCTTACCAAGTACCGACATATAGAAACCTGTGCGACAACCCATAGGCGATACATCAATTATCTCAACTTTTTTAGAGTTTAAATGGTCACGCATAAAACCTGCAAAAAGGTGTTCTAATGTATGAATACCTTCACTAGACAAAGTATCTTTATTTGGTCTTACAAAACGTAAATCAAAAACTGTAATAGCATCTCCACTTGGACTTTTCATCCCCTTTGCTTTACGAACTGCTGGTGCAGGCATGATTGTATGGTCTACTGTAAACGAATCTAATAATGGCATGCAATATCCTTAATTTTATTTCTAATTATTATGGATATTTTATCGTTAAAAAATTTAGGTTTGTTGAAATTGAAAGTTTAATTTTTAATTTGAAAATGTTCTTCTAGAGTAAAAAGGGTTTAGATTTATGTGAGGTTGTGCAAAAGCTGGAACAAGGCTAGACTTAAAGTCTGCCATTTCCAGATTTTTGTGCAAGATTGCGTGAAGCTAAAAGCTTCTAATATTATACTCTTGCTTCTTCGCGACGTTGTAGATATGCCCAGTTAGCATCTACTCTGTCTTGCCACTCTTTAATTAAGTACTTATACTCATCTTTAAATAAGTGCTTGAAACGTCCTTGGGCAGCTAAGTACTCTTCAACAGGAATTACGTTTTTAGGACGGTAAGTAATGTTTAACTCATGACCGTCGATGATCTCATAAAGAGGCCATACAAGTGAATCAGTTGAAAGATCAGCTATATGCATAGTATCTTTAGGATCGAATTTCCACTCAGTTGTACATTGTGATGCAGCATTAATAAACACCGGACCATCAACTGAAAAACCGTGCTGGATCTTCTTAACCATATCTTTCCATTTGTTTGGAGATACTTGTGCAGAATATGGAATACCATGACTTGCCATGATAGATACCATATCTTTTTTGTTCTTCTTCTCACCATATGAGTGTGAACCAGCCTGAGAAGTTGTAGCACTAGCACCGATAGGTGTTGCAGATGAACGCTGACCACCAGTATTTGCATATACTTCGTTGTCAAGTACAACGTGCATGATGTTATGACCACGTTCCATACAACCAGATATCCATTGGAAACCGATATCGTATGAAGCACCATCACCTGCAAAAGATACAAACTTAGGATTACGATCAGGTTGCTTTAGGCGACCTTTTTTAGCTAAAGCTTTATGCATTGCTTCTGCACCTGCTACTGCAGTTGAACCATTCTCAAATCCGATGTGAATCCAAGATGCATCCCATGAAGTATATGGATAAACTGCCGTACAAACTTCTAGACATCCAGTCGAAGCTGAAAGTACTAAGTCGTCGTTTGTAGCATTTAATACTTCACGAACAATAATTGAGTGAGCACAACCAGGACAAAGAAGGTTAGCACCTTCAAATCTGTCTGCAGAAGTTGAGAACTCTTTTAAGTTTTTAATTTTTTTCATTTCGCTCATAAGTCACCTCTTATAAAAATGATAGTTTCGGTCCACGAACACCGATAAACTGTTGTAGAGGAGTTAAAATTTTACCTGCATCTACATTTGCTTGAAGCTCATTGTAAAGATCAGTTAAATGAACTTTAGTTAAGTCACGTCCACCTAGACCATATACATAACCAGAAATCATTGGACGAGTCTCTAAGTTATACATAGCACCAGCTAATTCGTTAAATAACATACCTGGAGCACCATTAGGACTTGATCTGTCTAGTGCTGCTATAGCTTTTGCACCTTTAAGAGCTTCAGCTACTTCCATAAACGGGAATGGTCTAACTACACGTAAACCTACAACACCAGCTTTAACACCTTTAGATCTCATCTCAGTTGCTACTTCACGAGCAGTCTCAACAGATGTACCCATACAAACAACAGCTACATCAGCATCATCCATATCGTAAGACTCAACCATATTGTATTTACGACCAGTTAATTTCTCAAATTCATCAAATGCAGATTGAATTTTTGGGAAAACTTTAGTCATAAGATCGTTGTGTTGACGAGCTTTATGCTCAAAGTGCCAATCTTCTTCAGTTTGTACACCGTGAGTTACAGGGTGATCAAAATCGAGCATATCATTCATCGGCTTATATTCACCAACGAACCCGTAAGCAGTATCATCATCTAAAGTTGAAACACCTTGTGCAGTGTGTGAAGTCATGAAACCGTCTTGGTGAACCATAGCAGGTAATCTTACATCATGATCTTCAGAAACTTTAAATGCAATAAGATTTAAGTCATATACATCTTGAGGACAATAAGCGTCAAACTGAATCCAACCAGAATCACGACCTAGATACATATCTGAGTGATCACCATTAACGTTAAGCGGTGCAGCAAGTGCACGGTTAACTACGTTTAGTACGATTGGTAAACGCATACCAGATGCTTGGTAAAGAGTCTCTACCATTAAAGCAAAACCTTGTGAACTTGTTGCAGTAGCAACACGACCACCAGCAGCAGCAGCACCGATACATCCTGACATTGCAGCATGCTCAGACTCAACCATTACGAATTCACCTTCAACATAGTTGTTAGCTAAGAAACCAGCATAGTTTTCAACTACAGGTGTTGATGGAGTAATTGGGTATGCAGCAACAACATCAATCTGTGCCTGGCGCATTGCCTGGCTTGCTGCCATATTTCCATCCCATACTTCAACATCTCTTAATTCCATTTTATCAAATGCCATTATTTTTTCTCCTCATCTTTAGCAGGCCACTGAGCTATTTCAGTCTCTTCGTCCACATGCTCGTCGAACATTAAAAGTGATTTAGGGTTTGTAGGACAAACCTCAACACAGATACCACACCCTTTACAGTGATCCATATCTACACCAACCATTTTCTTATCACGAGAAATGATAGACATATCCGGACAATATACCCAACAAAATTGACAATCTATACAAAAGTCTTTGTTAAATACAGGCTTTAAAATTCTCCAGTCTGCAACACTCGCAGTAAATGAGTTACTTGCAGAATAGTTACGATCTTCTTGGTGAGTTTCAGCAATTACATCTGCCGCTTTACCATCAAATGAGCGAAGCATAGCTCCGATTTCAAATTCATCCCATCCTTTATTTGCCATCTCAGCCCCCTATTTCACTTCATCATATGCGCGTTGGATTGCAACCATATTCGCATCGATAATTTTTTGCGGTAGTTTTTTAAGAATTCTTTGCATACTATCTTTAAAAAACTCTATATCATACATACCAGAAATCTTCATAAATGCTCCAAGCATTGGAGTATTTGGAATAGGACGACCAATAGTTTCCTGAGCTATTTTAATACAGTCAACTGTATAAACTTCTTTCCCTTCTAATTTAGGTTGCTCTTTAATTAATTCCTCAGTTGATAAGTGAGTAGTAATGATATACTTTGTAGTATCTTTGTGGTTTATAGTAACGTCTGATGTAAATACTAAAGCAGGGTCAATTACGAAAACGTAATCCGGCTCCATATATTTTTCGTGATTCATAATCACTTTATCATCAACACGATTATACGCTGTCATAGCAGCTCCACGTTTTGCAGACCCATAAAATGCGAATGCTTGAACATGCTTACCAGTTGTCGAAATAACATCTGCTAACCCCTTAGCACCTGTTACAGCACCCTGTCCAGCACGGCTATGCCATCTAATTTCTAGCATAAATTCTCCTTAAATTCTAGGAATTATCTCTAATTTAGTTTATGTATTTTAGGGAAGTTGCTCTTAAAGTAAGCTTTTTACTTCTGTGGATAGGAATTTTACAATATTATTTTTATGTTTCGACTCACTTATATTACTAGGACTTCTGTTATAATAATTTTTTATAACATCATATAACTATTTTTTTCATCGATTTACATCTGTTTCTCTATTTTATCAATTAGGTGTCCAGCTTCAGAAGACTCTAAAACACCATCATGCTCCATTTTCCATATTAAATAACGCTCATGGTTTAAAAGTAACCTTCTTGCTGAGAGTGATTGAAGTTTTGTGATAAGCTCAGGGTAAATTTTATTCAATTCTCTGACAAATGCAAAAGCTTTTGAGATATTTTTATCAACCATATCTTCTACCTGTTTTGCTATATCTTCACTTGGCTGAAGCTTTTTTATGTGTAAACGTATCTCTTCTTGCGCCTCTACAAATCCACGCGCAATATCATAACTTAATGAGAGGTGGGTTAAAATCCATCCATCAATAGATACACCCATTAGAGGTACATTACTTAGCCACCTTGGAGGTTCAGGTATTTTAAACAATTCCTCTAAAACAGGTCTTGGATAAATTGATGGTGAGTTATCAAGTGCACTCTCAACAGACTTTGATAGTATAGTGGTAGCATGACGACCTATACGACCCTCTTCGAACTGTCTCCAATAATCGCTGCGTTCAATCTCCAAGAGTCTTCTCATAAATGCTATGTCAATCTCTTCTTCATCTACATTTTTTATTTTATGGTTTGTATCGAACTCTTCTATATAATTATCCAGAGAATCCATTTTAATTTTGTCAAAAAAAGGATTATGAACAAGTGTTTTAAAATACTCTTTCATCTGGGCGGTTATACTTTTTTCAGCCTTAATAATCGAAGCTTCTTTTGCGGGTGGAAACCTGTCTAACTTAAGTAGTTTAAGAAGATACTCCATAGTTGAACCGTTAATTACAATAGTTAAGAACACTATACCCGCAGTTAAGAAGAGTATCTGCTCACGTAAGGCTTCTGGAATGTTGGTATCTTGAACTATTGTAAGAGCAAGTGCAAGTGAGACTGCACCTCTAAGACCACCCCAAACCAAAACAGTGGCTTTCTCTCTGGTAATCCCCACACCTATTCTCTCCAAAACAGGCATTAGTACGATCACAGATATAGAACGTATAACAACAAGCACTACATACAACACTATAAGAGTTATCCACAACTCTGCTGAATCAAATTTAGCAGTTGAGATGATCACTATACCAACAATAAGAAAGATAAGTGTGTTTGCAAGATAAGCCAGCATCTCCCAAAACTGATGAAGAAAGTGAGATATCTCGGGAGAGATTTTTGTTCTTCCTATGGTTGAGTACATAAGTGCGAGCGCAACCAATGCCACAACTCCACTTACGTGAAGTGATTCTGCTATAACGAATGTTATATATGCTGCAACTACGGAGAGTGTTATCTCTATAAGAGGTTGGTCAACTAGTTTTCCAATAACCCATAAACTACTCCATGCAACAACAAGTCCAACTATAAGTCCCGCTAAAACAACCCATATAAACTCACCAACTACACTAAGAGCATTTACCTCAACACTGCTACCGATTGCAAAACCGTAAAAAAGCGAGAAAAAGACGATCGCAGTACCGTCGTTCAAAAGTGATTCACCCTCAATCAAAGTCTCTAAACGTTTACGTGAGCTTTTCTCTTTTAAAAGTGCTACAACTGCAACAGGGTCAGTTGCACTTATAAGTGCTCCAAAAAGAAGTGCTACTCCAAAACTCCAAGACAAGAGCCAATGAACTGCTAGTGCGCTAAGCACCATTGATATAACAAGACCTACTACGGCAAGCAGTGCAATTTGCGGAAGTATTCTAAAAAACAGATGTGATTCCATTGAATAAGCAGACTCAAAAATCAAAGTTGGAAGGAAAAGAAATAAAATAAGATGTGGATCAATTGTCCCGACTTGATGAACAATCTCAGAAGCCATTGAATGATTTGCAAAAAAACTCAAGTGATCAAGAAAACCTATAAAGAGTCCGATCAGTAATAACACCACAGTGTAGGGCATACGTGAGTTTCTCATAAGAGTTTTTACAAGTGCGCCAACTAAAAATGCGAAAACTACAAATATTAAAGTAGAAAAACCGACACCATGCATCTTAGATCCTTAACTATTTTGTTTTTAGATATTCCACCGCTTCATATGCATTTTTAAATATTTTATTTGTGTACGCCTCTAAACTCTGTTTAGTTCCATAACCGCCTAAAACACCTATGGCACCAACTCTAGCATTTCTAGCAGAGATCAGATCTAGTTCCGTATCACCTATCATCCATATATTATCATCTTTTGGCAGTTTTTCCAAAGCTTTATATATAGGCTCAGCATCAGGTTTAGGGAATTCAACATGTTCACGACCGATCAACACTTTAAAGTGATGCATAATTCCAAAATGCTCCATTAATTCTTGTGAGTAAAGACCTGTCTTTGTAGTAACAATTCCAAGTGTTGCGAATGTACTTGCAAGTTCAACTGCTTTTTGTGCCTCTGGCAAAAGCTCTGTTTTTATCTTGGATATTGTACGGTACCTTTGCTTGTAGGTATCTACAAAATCCCATACTTTGTCTTCATCTACTCCAAGTCTTGCAAACATTACATCCAATGGATGTCCGATCAAAGCTTGTATATCTGCATCACTAGGGTTATTTACACCGTGAACATTAAATGCATGATGAAAAGTCGAAGTAATAGCTTCGGTCGACTCTATTAAAGTTCCGTCTAGATCAAAAAGTATTATCAACTATTTCTCCAGACTAAGTATTAAACTATCAGATTTACAAAAAAGATCGTTTGTTATAATTTTTCCATCCTTAGAAAAAATCAATACTTTATCGTCTATAAAATTAATACTTCGGATTGAAGCACTCATTCGCAATGTTTTATTTAGCTGCATAGAGTTATTTGCTATACACCACGAAGAAACTATTCCACTTGAATCACCAACAATTAATGTGTTGTTATATACTTTGGCACTTACAATAGAGGACTTATGAAATGTAGACTCAACTAAAACATCTTTTAATGAGTGATCGAACATATATATTTTCCCGTTGCCACTTGTAACAATAATATTATCAGGTGATCTTAATATATGACGCACTGAGTTATCAAATTCTTTTATCTGTGATATTTTTTTTAAAGAGTTATCAACTAATTCCCAAACAATAATAGTATTATCATCAGATCCGGAAAATAGTATATTATTTTTTTCATCATAATACAGCGTATAAACTAGATAATTATGCTCTTTTTTTGTATCCATGTTCTCAAAGTTTTTTGACTTAATAATTAATATCTCACTATTTCCAAATGCAACTACTAAATTATCTTTTACTTGTATAATATCCATCAAAGAACCTTGAGAGAATTTTTTCTCATTAAGTCTTCCACCGCTATCCAATGAATAGCTTGATAACTTCATACTACTTGAGCCGACAAATAGTTTATTTTCATTTTTAAAAAAAGATTTTATTGGATAGTTATCCGTTGTTTGAAAAACCTTTGTTAGTTTAGAGGAGTTCAAATCCCACTTTGCTATAACGCCGTTATCAAAGCCGATAACTAAACTGTTATTATAAAGCAAAACTTTCTTAGGCTGTGCAGGAAATTTATTCTCCCCATTAAGATTTAAAGTCTTTGGAATTTTTATTTCAATTTCATTAGGTTTAACAGTTGTAACCGAACAACCAAGAAAAAAATATGTAATAGATAAGATAAAAAGAAGTTTTAAAGAAGAAATACTTAAAGAAGATATAACTTCTTTAAGTATGTAATTACTCTTGAGTATTATATACATCAGCTTTTATTTTGTAACCTTGCTGACCAAATAATAGGAAATACCAACCATATGCATGTACTTGAGCATTTTTCAAGAAATCTCCACCATTTTTATGAGCCGTTTCTGAAACAGCTTGATCCAATTTTGTACGACCACCTATTGGTATTCCTAAAATTATTGTACTTGCAACATTTGTGTCTACATTTGTTTTCACTTTATGTGAGTTTTTAATATTCTCAGGATTATATGCATCCGTAGACATTGCTGTAAAATTACCCATATGCTGAGAACAACCGCTAAAAGTAAGTGCCATAACTAAAGCCGATGAAACTAATACTATTTTTTTCATTATTTATCTCCTTAAATTTAATGTATTCTATGTAAAAATAACTTATACATAATTTAAAATAACAAATATTATGTATAGATTGTTAAATTTATCAGATATATAAAAAAATCATTTCTCCCACTTAATGTAGTTATGCCAAATTCCACTTGGTGAATTTTCTACATTTTTTATTTTTTTATTTATTACAGTTATTGAATTAGGTATGTACAAGAACAGATAAGGGTTATCATCAACTATTATTTTAAACATATCTTTCCACATTTTTGACAATATCTTTTTATCGACTATACTTTGTGATTCTTCTATCATCTTATCCATTTTTTTATTATGGTAACCTATCAGATTAAATCCACCTCGCACATCATTGTCACTATGCCAAAACATATAAGGATCAGGTGCAGGTGAAAGTCCCCATCCTAGAAGTACACTATCAAACTTATGAGGAAATACAACCATATTTAAAAATGCCTGCCACTCCATAACACGCAGGTTTACGACAACACCTGCTTTTTTTAACTGGTGTTGCAATATTTGCGCTGCATACGGTCTTACGGGAGATGAGTTTGAGGTAGTTATTTCAAACGTAAATGGATTTGACTCATCATATCCTGCTTCACGCAATAGTTCTTTAGCTTTTTGCAGATCTCTTTTTGGTTTTTTCACATTCTCATTAAATGCGATTGAGCTTGGATGAAAAGGCCCTTTACAAACTTCTGCATGCTTAAAAAATAAAATTTTTACAATCTCATCTCTGTCTATTGCCAAAGATAGTGCTTCTCTAACATGCTGGTCTTTAAACTTATCACGTCTAAGATTTAATCCAAGGTACGTATATGATAGTGACATCTTCTCATAAATATCAAACATATCAAAAAACTCAGGTGTTAATTGACGTTCAAACTGCATAGGCTCAACTCCGCCAACATCTAACTGCCCGGATTTCAGCATTAAAAATCTCGTCATTGGATCTGCTATAACATGGTAAGAGATCTCATCTATCTTTGGACGCCCTTCAAAATAATCATCATTAGCCCTAAGAATTATATTTTTTGAGTGCTCTAGCTGGTGAAGTTTATATGGACCTGTTCCGATCGGATTTGTGTTAAACTTTGAATTCATAAGATTTTCTTCATCTTTTAGAATATGCTCTGGAATAATTCCCATCATCCAAGTCTCAACTGCTTTAAAATAAGCCTGCTTGTATAAAACTCTTATTTTATATTTTCCTACAGTATTAACTGCCTTAACAAATCTAAAGCCTGCACTATATGGTGAAGATATCTTGTTTGATGTAAGTACCTGATATGTAAATAGAACATCTTTGCTTGTGAACTCTGCACCGTCTTGCCACTTTACATCTTCCCGCAGTTCAAAAACCAAAGTTTTGTTATCTTCAAAATAAAACTTCTTAGCAAGATCACCTATTATCGTACGAGAGTCTTTGTCATACTTAACAAGTCCGTTAAATATGTGTCCGGCTATATCAGACGAACTGGAATCCGTTGCTAAAATTGGATTTAGTCTTGAAGGGTTCGCACTTGTAGCAAGATGAAGTGTTGATGCAAATGCAAATGTGCTAAGTAAAATGGTTAATACTAATGTTTTCAAAACTATCTAATAACCTCCCCGTTTACAGTTAATGAACCATTCTCAAGTTTAAGATCATATACCAAATCTTCACCTGAATCTTTTGCGTAACCTTTAGTTATTGCAACCATAGGTGTTGAACTACTTATATTTGTAAAAAGTTCTTTTGATATTTTTAGAAAAATATCAAGCTTGATCTTATCTAATGCCTGTATAGGATTTATTAATTTAGGTGTCAAAACATTTGGAGGTAAAACAAAATTTATATTTGAATTAAAACCTTTTAAATCTTTTACATTGTCATATGAAACACTCTTTAGAGAAAACTCCGGTAACTCAATAGTTACTCCTCTCTCAACTAGTTTTTCCATATCTTTTTTTATCTCTAGTTGTATCTCTACAGAGTTATTACCTCTTGCTTTATTGAAAGAGTCTAAAAGTTTTTCAAAGGCATCTTTGTCAATATCTTTAATTGCCATATCGTAAGCAAGTTTATTTAACACAACTTTGTTTTGCGTAGAGCTAATGTCTAAACTTCCAACCTTTGTTTTGAGTAATATCTCTATCTTTTGCCCTTTAGAATTTGAAGCAGAGTTTACAATCAAATCGTCTAAAGATAGATCAAAATTGCCTTTGACCCCGCCTGTAGTTTTAACAACTATATTCTTAAATTTTAAATCACTCATATAATTTGTACGAGACTCAAATGTTGATTTAGTAGATATGTTTTTAAGTACAATCTTTACATTTTCAATCTTGTCATTCAAGTCTATCGATAACATATCCATATTCATATCGATAGATTCAGGCATGAAGACATTTCCTTTTCCAGAGAACGTCACACCTTTAAGAGCAGTTTTTAATTCCAGACCTTCACTCGTTGTATATGTCTCATCAATATCATAGATATATCCCTCAAACTCTTTTGTTCTTACATCTAAATTTATATTGTATTTAAGTCCGCCTTTTTGTAAGAAGTTTTTTACATATGAAGCAAATTTTGCATTGTTTTTTTTCATCTCATCCATCAGGCTAGTTGAGAGTGCAAGAGGATAAACTTCAATATTAACTTCACTGTTTATAGGCATGTTGCAATACTTTAAATCTGTTGCTAGCTTAGTTCCTTCCAGCATCTCTGTCACATACGGAGGGATTTGAGAATCTGAAAATTTTGCTAAATATTTTGAAAACTTGTCTGCATTTTTTATTGTAAGTTCATAATGTTTTGAAGTTTTAAAATATGATGATTTACTACCTTTGTCATTTACTTCTATTCCATTTGAAGTTAAAAATTCAATATTGCTTTTTAGTTCAGATTCAATAATCTGGTTTCCTAAAAATGGTAATGCAGCTATAGTAGCAATAATTATTAAAACAATAACGAGTAATTTTTTCATATTTTTCCCTTAGTTTTGTTAGGGAGTATTATATATAAATAAGATTAATTTTTGATTTTTAAAAAGAAAGCTTTTACCAATGCCAAAGGCACTGATAAAATGAAGCAGCAACGATTAACGTTTACTGAATTGGCGAGAACGACGAGCTTTACGCTTACCTGGTTTCTTACGCTCAACAACACGTGAATCACGAGTCATCATACCTTCAGGTTTAAGGATAGCTTTTAATTCTGGATTGAATTTAACTAGTGCACGAGAAATACCGTGACGTAG
The DNA here is from genome assembly GCF_041583195.1 of Sulfurimonas sp. Classification (NCBI taxonomy): domain Bacteria; kingdom Pseudomonadati; phylum Campylobacterota; class Epsilonproteobacteria; order Campylobacterales; family Sulfurimonadaceae; genus Sulfurimonas; species Sulfurimonas sp. The sequence continues at coordinate 11,690 of NZ_JBFHGL010000004.1, read as the reverse complement.
TGCATCAGCTTGACCACCAAAACCACCACCTAAAGTAGTAGCTACGATATCAACTGAAGTATCTTGTTTAGTTAAAACAAGTGGTTGTTTAACACGAAGTTTTTTAGCTTCTAGTCCACCTAACCAAGCGTCAATTGAAAGACCGTTGATAGTGATGTTACCAGATCCTGGAGTTAACCATACTTTTGCGATTGACGCTTTACGACGTCCTGTTGCATATGTTTTATTTGCCATCTATCTATCCTTACTTAGCTATTTGTGCAGTGTGAGGGTGTTCAGCACCTGCATATACTTTTAATTTTTTAAGCATTTTAGCACCAAGCTTAGTTTTAGGAAGCATACCGCGAGTAGCTAATTTGTATAGTTTCTCTGGGTTTTTCTCTAAAAGCTCAGTCATTTTAACACTTTTAGTTGAACCGAAGTAACCTGAGTGTGAAAAATACTCTTTATTGTTGATTTTACCAAGACCGTTAAATTTAGCCTTAGAAGCGTTGATGATAACTACGTAGTCACCACAGTCAATATTTGGAGTAAAACATGCCTTATTTTTACCACGAAGAGCAGTAGCTACTTCAGTAATCATACGACCAAAAGTTTTACCTTCTGCATCGATTAGAATCCATTTTCTATCGATTTGTTCTTCAGTTGCAATTTTAGTAAATTTCATTGAATGAACCTTTCGTTTTTATTTAGTGGTGGAAGTATAGTCATATAAACTTATAAACCACTTAAATTAAGGTTATTTTAATTAAAATCAACTGAATTTATGTTTTTTTTAAGGTTTTGAATTTATTCACAAATTGTACCTTTTTATCTTGTTACTGACATAAAAACTAATAACTAATAATTAAAAAATTTTATATTTATGCTATAATAAATCATATATAGTATCTGCAATAAAATTATAATAATATCTGCACATATAATATTTAATAAAAGAGAGAGTTTATGGTTAAAAGCTTACGTGGTCTAAATATTTTATTTAAAGTATTGACTTTTATATCACTGTTTTTAGTAACAGTTTTAGTAGCTGGTGATAACCAACGTGTTCTTGATGAGCTTGCATCGCCAACTCTTACAATTCCGCTTAAAAATGCTCTAGGAGAAGAAGAATATAGCACGGCTATTAAATCAGGAAAATATCGTTATGTTGGAAATACAAAATGTCGTTTATGTCACAGAAAGTTTTTTCTAGGCCGTAAAAATGATCCACATGACTTTGCAATGAAAAGCTTGGAATCAACAGGTCATGAGGACAACTCACGTTGTTTGACTTGCCACTCTACTGGGCATGGTATTGAAACGGGTTTTGTAAATATGCAACAAACACCTCGTCTGGCTAATGTACAGTGTGAGGGGTGCCATGGTCCTGGTAATATTCACATTACACTAGCAAAAGATGCTCTTAGAAATAAGAATAAAGTATTTGTCGGTGGTGGATTTCTCGCTGGACAAGACAGTCCAGATAAACTAAAAAAAATGTGCTCAAGCTGCCATACAAAGAGATGGGATAAGTCTTATCATGACTTAGACAAAGCATATAACCGTTACAAGAAAGCCAATCCAAATAAAAGGTAATTAGTGCAGACTTATAAAAAATATACTATACCCCTTATATTAATATCTCTTGTGTTGTGTATATCTTATCTATCATACTACAACTATACTACACAAAAGAAGCTTTTGCTCAAGCAGGTACAAAGTAATTCTTTGAATATTGTTAGTTCTGTCTCTTCAGCAATAGAGCGTTTTCATGATGTTAAATCTACTATGAACCTTCAAAAACTAGTTGATGATGTATCCTTTGGACTAGATATCTTTGAGTTTAGATATTTGGAAGCAGATGGTATTATAAGAAACTCTATGTTTAAAGAGGAGATAGGTACAGTATTAACTAGTAAAAGTTTTATAGAAACACTACAAGGTGAACGCAGAATTAGTAGTTTCTTTTTTGAAGTTAGAGACTATGTTGATGTAATGTCAATTTACTATCCTATATATAGTAATAATAAACTTATAGGTATTATTGATCTTGCTGTAGATATGTCTGAATACGACTTAACTAAAAGCTTAATCAACAATGCCGCTATACTACATAGACAAACAGATATATTAAATCTGTTAAAAGCAATCAACGGTTCTATTACAAACTCTATTACAATACTAAATAAAACAGATATAAATGACTTTTTACACGCATATATTGATACAGCAAAAGATATAAAACAAATCTCAATTGTTAATAATGAAGACAAAATATTTATTAGTAGTAGTAAGTATTTAATCGGAAAAAAATTAACTGATGAAGATTCTCCAAAACCAGGTATGAACATGATAGATGGAGAGTTAACATACCTTACTGTCGTTAATTCTCACCTATTTGACGATAATTATTTAACGAAACTTATGCTTTTAACAGATGCCACAAATTACGCTCACCATGAGAAACAATTGCTTACAACAGCTTTAATTACAAGTATAATCGCTCTTTTATTTGCACTTTTTACTTCTAGATTAATTTACTACACTGCAATTGAGCAGTCTCGCAAAGAAAGAGAGCGTCTTGAAGAGTTGGTAAGTATTCGTACAAAAGAGATAGAACTACTAAGTAAAACAGATGAATTAACTGGTTTATGGAATAGACGATATTTAGAAGAGAGTCTTGATACAGAATTTAAACGTGCAAAACGCTATAACCACGATATCTCAATAATGATGATTGACCTGGATCATTTTAAACATATAAATGATACATATGGTCATATGGCCGGTGATGAAGTACTCAGACAAATGAGTTCTAGAATTAAAGGGTGTCAACGTGAAACAGATTTTGTCGCTCGTTATGGTGGTGAAGAGATTGTTGTGATACTGCCTGAAACTGATATAAAAACAGCTACTGAAATAGCAGATACAATATTAAAATCAATTGCTAAAGAACCTGTGTTATTTGAGTCTTTTACTATTGAAGTTACAACTAGTATTGGTATTAGTAATATGAGTCCAGAACATCTTAATTATTCAATGATTTTTGCTGAGGCTGACGAAGCACTGTATAGTGCCAAGGCCAATGGACGCAATAGAGTTGAAGTTTACAATAAGAAGATTTAGATACATTAACTATCTATTTTAAGTATCCTCTTTGTACTCTATAAAGTCATCTTTTGTTGCTCCACACTCAGGGCAAGTCCAATCATCAGGAATCTTTTCAAATGGAGTCCCAGGTTCTATACCACCATCAGGATCACCTACTTCAGGATCGTATATCCAATCACATAATTCACATATATATTTCTTAGACATAATATCTCCTTTTATAATGGAAATGTTTCTAAATTTATATACATATTATAAACGTTTAAAATTACTTATAACTTAACAATTTTAACTTCATTTTTTAATAAGTAACACAGATGTCCTTGAGCCGTTTTGCCTGTAATCTCTTCAACTGCTTCTATATACTCTTCTACCTGTCCTACGTGATGGTCACTATATTTTGTAGAACTTTTATAGTCGATAATCTTATATGAACCATCTTTATGTTTTACCAATAGATCTATATATTTTAAATTATTATTGAACCTTAAAGACTGCTCTTTAAAACACTCTCCATCACATAGCTCTAAAAACTCTTTATTTTCTAGCATTAAACTTACGCGATTAGTTATATCTTCTATCTCGTCATCTTCCAAAGTATGACCGAACTTATTTATCATCATATCTTTAGCATCGGAGATATACTCAGTAGAAAACTCACTAATCATCTCCAACATGAAGTGAAGAGCCGTTCCAAAGTTTTGAGCTTTTATATCAGCCTCTAACTCATCATCTTCTATCTTAACTATATCACTTTGAGGACCATAATACTCCTCTTCATATTTTAACTCTTGCAGGCTGTCTTTCTTGATCTCCTGCTGTGCTTTTTGAACTTTTAAAACACCGTGTTTTGAAACTGAGAGATCCAGTATATCAAATGTAGAATCTTTTGACTTTTTTACTATAAACAGATTTTCTCTAGCCCTTGTAAATGCAACATAAAGAGCATTGAGCGAGTCTTCCATAACAAGCTGTTTCTCTTTTTTAAGTGCAAGTGCATAGTTGTTGTCAAGATCATCCCTGCCTTTTATACGAAGATAAATATTCTGCAGTTTAATACCATCATATTCATATATGATCGCATCTTTATTCGGCGGTGCTTTTTTCAGTCTGTCCATCACTATTACATGTTCATACTCAAGACCTTTTGACTTATGAACCGTTAGAACTCTAACACCGATTAACTCACTTGCAGCAGCAGATGTATCTATACGCTCATACTCAAAAAGAAGTGCCTCAATATCTTTAGTTCTATCAACCGTCGACAAGAAACGAAGCAAGTTTGCATCTGCATCAAAAAGAGAGTATTTTTTTATAACGTTTTTTACAATATTTAAAAGAGTGTTTTTATTTAGATCGACTCTATCTAGCGTTTCAACTTCTCTGTCGATCAAAGAAAAGAAGTTGTATCTGTAAATATCTTCGTTAAAATAAAGATATTTCAAGTACTCTAGTACTGCTTTTACACTTCTTTGGTTTATAAGCTTTGTGGTTGTTTCGGTTACAACCTCTATGCCTTCATGTTCTAAGTGTAGTTTTACCTCTTCACCATCACCATTTGTCGCACAAAGTATAGCTATATCATCTGCTTTGGCACCAAGACTTAGAAGGTTTTTAACCTGCTTTAACACCTCTTCTAAAACACCGTCATTTTGAATAACTTCAACATAACCACCATTAGCTTCACTACGCACCAGTTGAGCTTTGTAATCTTTTATCTTATGTTCAAACACACGGTTTACAAATTCTATAACCTGCTTTTGCGAGCGATAGTTTGTTAAAAGAGGCTCTGTTTGAGTTGAATTCTCACGCGCGACTTCACCAAAAAGTGCACTAACACCTCCGCGGAAACGGTAGATCGACTGCTTAACATCACCTACAAAAAAGAAACTTCCGTTTTCAAATACACCTTTACCTGATGTGATCTCATTGATCAGAGGTTTTAAGATCTCATACTGCATGATCGATGTGTCTTGAAACTCATCCAAAAGCATATGCTCGATCTGTGAATCTAAACGAAAATATAAAAACTCACTGTCTACACGCTCTTTTAACAGGTAATGCACAAGAACAGTCACGTCGTTAAAACTAAGTTCACTATCATCCATATAGAGTGCTTTTTTACTCTTCTCGTATATATCTACTAGTTCATTTAGCGCATAGAAAAAGTTTTGCTCACGAGCCTTACTATGCTCTTTTATAGCATCTTGTATATCTGTAAGACATCTGTCCATATCAGGAGTAAAACACTTAGCAAATGTTCTATACTCCATAGTCTCACGACCAATCCAGCTCTTTGCGATCACATCTTCAAAACTCTCACCCGATACACCGTTTAGTGCCGTTTGAGATGCAACTTCACATGAGTTTACGATCTCCTGCATCTTTTTAAATGCTTCAAGTGCTTTTGCTTCATGCTCCTCTAATGGTTGTTTTTTAAAACTGATGTGCGATAGCTCTTGGCGTTTTGTGTAAAACTGATCAAGTAGCAAGAAAATATCATTTAGTCTTTTTTTTGACTGTAAAGAAAGTGTTATAAGTGTCTCTTTTTTGCCAGCTACCTCTACCTCTTTTAAAAAGCGTGAGAGTAGTTTAAGTTCGTGCTGAGAACTCATAGTTGAGAAGTCTGGCATAAGTGATGCATATAGTGAAAACTTACGAAGGATCTGAGTAAAAAAAGCATCGATTGTCATGATCTTAGTGTTTGAGTTTAAAAACTCGGCTAAAATCTTACTACGCTCACTTAACAGGTGTTCTTTTGAATAACCTGTAACCTCTGCTATAACATCTAGTTCACCACGTTTTTCAAGCTCTTCAAGAGTTAACACTACACGCTCCTGCATCTCTGCTGCAGCTTTATTTGTAAATGTAAGTGCTAGGATCTTTGAAGCTGAAGCACCTTGAAAAAGTAAGGAAAGATAGCGCACAACAAGCATAAATGTCTTACCGCTTCCCGCGCTTGCTTCGTATGCTAGGTTGTTTATAAATTTACTCATTTGGTAAGATTCCACTTTCAACAAAATTATTCATTTTTTCTAATGTTCTTTGGTTACAATCGTAGAAATAATTTTTTATAAATGCATATTTATAGACTTGATAAAATTTATTTTGGTTTTCTTCTATAAAAATAATATCTTTTTTGACGCTTTCTCTTTGAGCATCTTTTGAATTAGATTCCACTTCTTTTATCAGAATATTAACAAATTGGTGTTTTGATTCTGCAAATAAACTTTGTACTCTTTTCATTCTCCACATATGATAAACTATATTTTCAGATGCATGTTTTACAATTCTTGGCAAATATGCTTCACCAAATCCTTTATTATAGTTTTCCATCTCAAATATAATATTATATTTTACAAATAATATAGTCACTATTACTAATAAAAACATGTCTTGTTTATCTTCTATTAGTTCCTTATACTCTAAACAATTATCAAGAACTTGAATAAAGATTCTTGCATTTTTTTCTTCTGTTATTTTAATGGCTTCAAGTATTTTCTCTTTATATTCATCTAAATCAGAATATTTTTCAGTATATATTGTCTCAAACAACTCATCTACAGTGGGATCTAAAAGAAGAAATTTATTTACGCTTTTTTCTTTTATTCTAGAAAACACTTCATTGTCATTGTCTTTAAAGAACTCTTGGTTTGTGATAATCACTGTTTTAGTTTTAAAGGTCTCAGTTAGATTTGTAATAAAACCAAACAAATCATTTAAGTCTATCTTGGAAGACTTTCTTTCAAAATCATCAAAACATATTATTCCACCGTCTTCTAATCTACCTACACCCTGTTTAATCTGCTGTTTTATATTTTCTTCTTCTAGTTGCTGTACTGTTCTATCAGCTTCAACTTCAACTCCTATACCAAATGCATTAAAAGACACTTTTGGAATAAAACTAGCGACTTTTGTAAAGACATTATATGTAAAACTTATTACATCTTTTCTATTCTCTTTTGAAAAATGATATGAAACCTGCTGAATCTCATTTTGAAGTTCTTCTAATGAATCATGTCCATAAAGACTTATATATACATAACTTTTATTATCTTTCAAAGTTTTAATAAGCTCGTTTTCTAACTCTTCTTTCCAAAAGTAAGTTTTACCGCTTCCCCATACACCACTAAGCATAAGAATCTCACCATTACGGTTATCTTGTTTAAAGTATGCATCTTCTTTGTCTAATAAATAGTTTTTTATATCGTGTTGATTAGCCATGTTTAATCCCTACCACAGATGATCTTATAGTCACAGAACAGACAGTTTTTCTCATCTTCACATTTTTCAAAGTTTATCTCTTCACGAGCTAACATATCTTTTATGTTTGACTCTAGAACTGCAAGCTTCTCTTCTAAAAAAGGCTCTTTTACTAACTTGTTCTCATTTAAATCGTAATAAGCACAGTTTATTATCTCTGCTTTGTCTTTAACAAGAAGATAATAAAATTCCAGTTGAAAGTCTGTAGCTTCAGTAAAATTGTTTTTATTGTATGTAGGATAGTTTCCTGTTTTGTAGTCTATGACAGAGAGTTCATTTTTTCTAGCATCAAGTCTGTCAATCTGACCGATCAGCTGCAGTCCTGCAAACTCACAACTCATGCTCACTTCACAATCTTGTACTTCCCAGCCTTCGTTAAACCTATCGATCTCTAAGAGTGAGAACTCTTTCATTTTAGATTTTTGAAGAGCTATAAAATATCGTTCTATCTCGCTATTTTTATCTATTTTCTCATCAAGTGCTTTTTCTAAATCTTTTTGCAATTCATCTGCACTTGAGTAGCTACTCTTTTTAGTATATATGTCATATAAAGCTGTATGGACAATATTTCCAAGTTCGTACTGTTCTATCATATCTGTCGGAATATCGTGGCGTGTTAAATGTTCTATATACTTATAATAAAACTTTCTTTTACAAGTCAGGTACGTTTTTAACTTAGATGCAGAAAGAGGTGAACTTCTAAAATCATATTTAGCCACTATATCTTTTTCATCTTTTACATATTTTGTTTTTGCTTTATCAAAAAGTATATTAGAGAGTTGCTTTTCATCATAACTCTCGTCTTCTTTGATCCTTAACTGTTTTAAAAACCTAGAAGCAGAACTCTCAGCAGAAGCTACATAAGATATAGCTACCTCTTTTGAGTTGTTTATAAGCATCTCGTAGTAATGTTTTTGAAGATTTTGTCTATCTAGTGATGTAGGAAGATTAGCCATCTCTCTTATCTGAGTATTTAAGAACATATCTTTTTCACTTTTTTTAGGAACGTTTGAATCGTCAAAATCAACTATTATGACACCATCAAGCTCTATACTTCTACTCTCTAAAACACCCATTACGGTTATCTTACCACCTAAGACGTCATCTATGCTTCTAGCAGCTAATCTTTGCATAAAAACAGAAAGAACAGACTTTACAGTCATATCACTCATAACGGTTATAACTCTATCAAAATTATATAACTCATCTTCGTATATTTTTAGAACTTCATCATCTTCAATATACTCCTTTAGTGAATGAAGGTATTGTAACAATTCAACTTCTACCGCTTTTTTATAAAATATATCTCTAAGATCACTATATAATTCTTCACCGACTCTTTTTATTCTAGCTAGATTCTCTTTTGAGTCCTGATCTATATAATCAACTGTTGCTTCAATTTTTTTGTAAAACAAAGTTTCATTAAGAGCATGACCCATAGCAAAGTTAAAATTTCTCATATTATCAAAGCTCTTAAGCATCGTTGCAAACTTCTCATCAGGTACTACAACTGCTATTTTGTCTGCCGCGTAACCTTTGTGAATCAACTCATATACTTTTTTCTTGACAAACGCAACTTGAAGTGCTGTCTCGCTAAAAGAGTTACAACTTATATTTTTGTTTGAATCAATTTTATTTTTCGAGATTATATTCTTGTTATTCAAAGATATTTTATACTCATATCCAACCTCTAGTTCAATTCCAAGCTCATCAAACTTTTTTTGCATTTTTGTATTAAAGTTAGTTGTGGTAAAAATAATATCTATATTACAAAACTCTTTCGCTCCCTCTAAGAGTTCAAATTCAAAATTTGTAAGATGTCCATCTATTTTTATCTCTACATTTTTTAAAGACTTTGCATAGTTTTCATTAAATTTATATATCTTTGGTAAAAATATTTTATCAAGTATTTTTTCTTCCAAACATAGCTTTTCATAGCGTTTATATAGCTGTGTTAAAATCTCTATATGCTCTTCAAACTCTGCATACACATCACTAGACGCTAATTTATCTATTTCAAATTTTTCCGCACTTAACTCTTCAAAAAATTTAAATATATAGCTGCTGTTTTTTGTAAACGTAAAAAAGTTTCTATCTATCTGCAGGTTTTCAAAAGATTTAAACTCTGCTGCTTTTAGAAGCAGTATTACTCGTGTGTCATCATCAACAGGTTTAAACCCTTTAACTATAGTCAGTTTAGAAATAAACTCACCCATAGTAATAAAAGATGGAAGGAAAAGCGTTTGATTGTCAATTTTTAGACGATGTTCTCTAATTGATCTTGAAGTAGGTAAAACAATTGTAGAGTTGTTCATGTTTTACCTTTTTTTATTTAATAAATTTTATATTCTTTTTTTCTTGTATCTGCTTTAACGTTAAAGTATCTTTGAAGCTTTCCTACATTTATTTTAGCCATCACATCCCATCTTCCAGGTAGTTCCAGCTTAATAGGATTAAATGTATAAACTCCATTTTCAAACTTGTAGCTTGATAACTCTTGATTGTAGTCATGCACATTCGGTCTAGTTACAACAACTTTTAACTCAGCATTTTCAACTGCATTTCCATCAAGATCAGTTACTTTATACTTAATAATAGTATTTTCTTGACTTAAACCATCAGTTACATATTCTATCTTATATTTTTTATCAAATGCTATTTGAGCATTAATAAGTTCATTAGCATTAGCGTCAGCTTGATGATAGTCCATCATATAAGTATCAGCTTTTGATACAGGCAATTTTGAAGCTACAACAATCGTAGCTACACAAGCACCAAAAATAAAGACAATAGATATACCTATAGCATAAGGCCATATTCTACCGCTAGCAAATAATTTACTCATTTTTATCCTGCCATTTTGAATATATTTTTCTTTTTATATATATAAAAATTACAATAAGGATAATACCATAGAATAGTGTCTTAATTACTAATATAGCGATCTGGTTTGCGCTTCCAATAGCATGTTCAAGTTCAATTCCTTTTGAATCTGCCACTTGTTCAGCTATATCTGCATAACCATTAAACATTGCACCGCTATACTTTCCTAAAACTTCACCTTTTTTAGATTTTTCTGCTAAAAGAGGAAGAATAGTCCCCCCACTGCTCATGTCAGAAAAATCCATACTTAATAAGGCGATTACAAAAGCCTGTATAGGTGATGATATCGGACTAAGTATCTGTTTTTTATCAAAGTATTCGTATAAAGATGTAGGATAAGCTAATATATCCACTTTTGCATCCATCTCTGAAAATGTTAAAAGTATTGTCGGAGTAGAGAAATTTTTCATAACCTCTTTTTCATACTCTGCTATTTTCATACCTTCAGGTAACTCTTTTAACATTAAAAGTCTTAATGATATACCAGTTTTTTCATATAATTCTGAACCTAATTCTTCAACCGATTCGTTAAACTTAGGATTGAAGATAACTTCATCTTTATATAAATACTCAGCAACTAATGTGTTTTGAAAATATAATGTGAGGATGAGGGCATAAAGCCCTCTTTGTAAAACGTTCAAGAAAAACCTAACCTACATATAAGTGATTAGGCGTTAGAACTGCCCAAGCAGTAACGATAGCCGAAATTACTAAAGCAATTGTAATTAATTTATCCATCATATACTCCTTAGTTTACAACAACACGATGCTTAGCACTCTCAGTACTGATCATCTGAATTTGTTCTGCGTCTTTAATTTCATAGAACTTTGTCATGTTAGCATTTTGTACACCTAAACCCCATACTGTTAAACCAGCAAGGATAGAAAGTAAAAGTACAGTAGCTACTAACATACCTGTAATACCATCAAGAGCAAATACGCTTCTATTTTCATTCATACCTGACTCCTTCTTACTTAGCTAAACTGCTAATATATGCAGCTACAGCTTCTTTTTGTTTAGCATTTAAGTTGTTAAATGCAGGCATAGCACCGATAGCACCTTTTTTACCGTGGTTAAGTACGTTAGTAACAAGTTTAGTATCAAACGCTTTTAAACTTGGAGCTACCATATCCATACCATTACCATCAGCACCGTGACATGAAGCACATGTACCAGCAAAGATATCAGCACCAGCACCAGTGAAACCGTTAGCTACGTAAGCTGCAACAGTATCAATTTCAGCATCAGAAATTAGATTTCCAGTACTAGCATTGAAAAGACCGTTACGATCTGGCATTGGCATTTCCATACCTAATAACATGTTGTTAGAACCATTCATTACAGCATGTTTAACAGCAACTTCATCAATTCTTTTGTTTAAGTTAGCTGCTTTACCATCAATACCATCAGCAGTAAGACCGTGACAAACTTTACACTCTGCTAAGAATAC